>NZ_VOPZ01000002.1:0-300000 GCF_010470665.1 Desulfovibrio sp. JC022
CCGTTCTGGATTTCATCGTAACGCCCGGTCATAAACTCAAACTTTCTTTAATGATCTCTGCACCTTACTTTCGATCAGTGCGGAGACGGAAGCTAATCAACTCAGCCGCCGCTGTCAATCATTAATTTTCATGTTCTCGCAAAATATTYTTTCAATGATCTCAGTGCCTTGCTTTCGCTAAGCGCGGATTGGGAATCTATGCAAACCCGATCCGAATGTCAACCGCTAATGTCCGGTCAGTCAGAAAAAAAAATCCCCGACTAGCTCGTGGCTTTCAGCCGTTGCTGCGTCGAGAAAGAGGTTCTATGGAAAACAACGGACGGGGTCAAGGGGTTTTTGAATTATTTGTAGTATATTTGAGTGTTAATTTATAAGGATGGCTTAATGGTGCGGGTTTTGCTGGATTCGCATATTTTGCATATAAAAAGGGCAAAGGATGAACCCTTTGCCCTTACACTTGATTCAAGTTGAAAATCTATTTCTTATCATTAGTAAGCATATCTAAAACTTCGATAGCTTGTGCCGGATTAACACTCACTCCAGCCTTAACTTTCGTTTCGGAAGACTTCTTCGTATATGTGTTACCGTCCCACCCTTCGCTGGATGATCCGCCTTTTGCTGTGACACCGCCATGAATTGTTGGAGCAGCCATAGCACCCGCCTTAACAGCGTCCTTTACAAATGTATCGCTATTCATTGTTGCGGGCTGAGAGGTTTCCACTCCACTACCATCATCAGTCAACATGGAAGTGGAAACACCGTTACCAAGTATATTCCATTTCCCCTGCCCTACCCTGCTGGCCTTGGCATCATAATTTGAAGTCTGCCCATGTGCAGTCATCTGTAATATAAATGAACGGGTAGGAGAATCATAGCCGGGAAGAGCTGACCCTGCTTTTACATCGTACTTGATGCCGGTCTGAGAATTAGTCCAGTTAAAATCTGTTCCGGACTTCATAGTTTCCAAAATATAACTGATCTGAGCACGATCCGTAGTGGTCAGACTTTGCATATCAGGAGCAGTAGATCCGGTCATCTCATATTGAGCCTGAGCAGTAAGAGGAACAAGACGTACCGATACCGCAGACGGAGCCAGTACGTAGGCATCACCGGTCTGCTCTTGAGAATCAATGGAGTTAACCCCCTGCATCATACCCCAGGCAGTCTTATCGCCACCGCTACCCACTGCCATGGACGACGACTGCATCCCCTGCGAAACAGCCTTCATCATCACTTTTTCCTGCTGGTAGACGCGTTTGATAATCACATCCTGCTGGCGGTACTGATCCTTCTTAACCGTAATGATATGCTCAGCGTTACGAGGAAGATCCACTGTACAAGGAGAGGTGCATGCCACCTTACCGTCTGCATAGACCGTAGCCCCCATCGGGTTCGTAGAGACTGGTATGGATTGGGTCTTAATAACCGGAGCACATCCTGCCGTAACAGCAAGACCACAAAATATCGCGAGTAACCTTTTTTTCATCATATCCTCCCGTTTGGTGCCTACTGTATACATAATATATAGAAATAAAAAAAGGCGCGGTTTTCCGCGCCTCCTTGGTAGAGCTATTCAGCTTTCTTTATCTTATTCCCATCACCCAGCAGAATTACCTGCGGCTTATGAAGAGCTAGTTCGTCTTCATCCAGCCAGGCGTAGGTACAAATAATAATCTTCTGCCCGGCCTCGCCCTTATGGGCGGCAGCGCCGTTCAGACAAAACTCACCAGGACCGCCTTCAATGGCGTAAGTGGTGAGCCTTTCCCCGTTATCGACATTAAGTACATCGACCCGTTCATAGGGAAGAATTCCTGCTTTCTCCAGCAGGTCCACATCAATTGAAATTGAACCTTCGTAATCGACATTGGCGTCGGTGATGGTTGCTCTGTGGATCTTAGACTTCAAAAGACAACGACTGCCCATAATTTCCTCCTTCAGGAGTATTTAATTTACCTGAACGGATAAGCGGATACCATGGGACCAGCAGATTATCAATATAATAAATGAGCCCTTTATTTACCTAAGAATATGGCAACTCAGGTATAAAAAATCAACCGCCACCAACTGCGGGGAATAAACCAACTCTGTCCCCATCAGTAAGAACGGAATCAAATTTGGATGAAACACCATTTATGAAAATAATCTTAACCTCGTCAGCGGGGATTCCAACTCTATCCAACACATCAGCAACGGTCTCCCCTTCAGAAATTGGAAAGGCCTCGGAATCTTCAGGACTTTTAACAGCAAAGGTTGCATAGCAAAGCAAGGTAATTTTCATAAGACCTCATTTGAATATATTGAGAAACCCCGACCAGCCTTACGCTGGCGGATACTGAATCTCGAATGTAAAAAAATTCATATCGTAAATCAACTGGCCTAACCTAAAAAAATAAAAAAGGTCCGGCAGAGCAACCCCTGCCGGACCTAAAGAAGCGATGTAAACTTAACTTATGCGGAGAAAGCTTTCTCGAAGTTAGGTACTACCTGCTTTTTGCGGGACATTACGCCTTCGAGGTACACTTTGGTACCTTCAGGAGCTACGCCGAATGCTTTTTCAACAACAGAAGCGTCGTCAGAAACGATGAGCATTTCGGAACCTTCTTTCATGATGTCGGTCAGCAGCAGGAAGCAGCTGTGACGGCCGTCAGCTTTAACTTTTTCAAGTTCAGCGTAGAGATCATCTTTGATGTTGTCGAAAACGGACAGATCAACAACTTCGAGCTGGCCGATGCCAACTTTGTTGCCGGACATGTCGAAATCTTTGTAATCACGGAAGATGAGTTCGTTCATGGAAGCACCGGCAACTGCGGACTTAACGTTGAACATTTCCATTCCGAGAGCCATAACGTCTTCAACACCAGCAATCTTAGCCAGTTCTGCAACAGCTTCTTTGTCAGCTTCGGTGCAGGTTACGGACTTGAACATAACGGTGTCAGACAGGATTGCACAGAGAAGTACGCCAGCAATGTTCTTGGGAATTTCTACATTGTAGAACTTGTACATTGCGTTGATAACGGTACCGGTGCAGCCTACAGGCCATACCCACATTTCGAGGGGGTTGGGGGTAGTTACGTCACCAAGTTTGTGGTGATCAACTACTGCTACAACTTCACCCTTATCAAGGTTGTCCATGGACTGAGCAATGTCAGAGTGGTCAACGAGGATAACTTTCTGATCGGTAGCATCAGTCATGATTTCGGGAGCAGCGCAACCGAATTTTTCAAGAACAAAAGCAGTTTCGGGAGCGAGTTCGCCCTGAGAAACAGCTTTGGTTTCTTCTTTTGCTTTGGACCAGAGGTCAGCAATTGCGATTGCGGATGCAATGGTATCGGTATCGGGGTTCTTGTGTCCTACTGCGATAATAGCCATAATAAATTTCCTCCTAAGAAATGTGGTAGCTAATTGAGCTTGTGTCTTCTATCACAATCTTCTTTTTCTGCCAAGTCTAGATGATCCCGGCAAGGATAATAAAGCCGAACAAAACCACTCCGAAGACAAAAGTGGCATAAGCTTTACGCAATCTCAGGGCCAAAAGGCCTCCAAGACTGGCTGCAATCCATAAAAAAGACCATTTCATATCCACTCCGGCGACCAGCGGCCCCCATTTGTGAAAAAATATACAAAGGATATAATGAAGTATTATGGTGCTTGTCCAGAAAAAAAGCCAAGAAGTAACAAAAGTTCTTAAAATAGACTGGAAAACCAGCTTTTGCGGGAGCTGATCGCCCGCCTTCCCCTTACGGGCCCAGCCGATAAGCTTATTATGGCCACGATTATGCCACTGCCTGAGAGAAGAATCCATCCAGGACCCGATTCGAGCAAGAGGAAGACAAGCCAGTAAGACGACCATGACCTGCCGTGCTTCGGTAAAGGCAAAAGAGGTAGTCAGAGCCAGCGCGGCAAACGTGGGAGCCAAAATATGCGGAGGGATATAAGTTCCGGCAGGGATGTTATCCAGCCAGAAAAGTTCAAAAAACACGGCCACCTTAAGACTTGTTGCCACGTCTCCGGTAACAGCACCCCATAAGGCACCGACCACAAGTGGACGCTCAAGAAAACCGGGATTTATTGTAAAGCGGAAGAGCGAAAAAATCGCAAAAAAAAACCGATCACCGCAACCCAGACGGGAAACGACAACGACAAGCCTTGGAACAGACTCATGAGAACCTCACCTGAACAGGATCATTAGGAACGCAGCGAAAATCAAGTTCTATACCCTGCCCCTTAAAGTAATGAAGACAGGACTCATCATCTGAACTCAAAGCCACACTGGGGGAAATCTGTTTTTTACCGGGACCGTAATGAATATTGCCGATATTGACAGTACTGAATTGGAATCCTGAATCAAGGGCCCGGCGTACATCAGCGCAAGAAGAAAAAAGAATGATAGTACTTACATTTACATCAGCGATGGCAGGAATTCTATGGCTCAAATCATCAACAGAACAGAAAGAACACTTAACTGATTGTGGTATAGCCAGCGACATAATCTGCTGTTGCAAATCATCCCCGGCAACGGCATCGTTCACCACGATAATATGCTTTGCGTGAGTATACGGAAGCCATGTTTCAATGATCTGCCCATGGACAAGACGGTTATCAATTCTCACCCACATCATGGCCTACCCTTTTGAAGTTCGTTTTCGCAGCATCTCGCCTGCAATGACAATGCCTTTAGCTGCAGCCTTGCTGACTTCTTCGGCCATTTTCTGCAAAGATTCATTGCGCATCTGAAATGCCTTGAGAAGCATAGGCAGACTGACGCCGGTAACAACCTCTATATCATCCCCCTGCAACAGGGAGAGACTGAGGTTGGTAGGGGTTCCACCGAACATATCGGTAAGAATGAGAACACCATTCCCGTTATTCACTTCGGCAATGTTGTTTTTAAGAGAATCAACAGCCGCGTCAATGCCCTGCGAAACATCAACACTGAGGGAGATAATTCCCTCTTGAGGCCCGACTATTAATTCACCCGCTTCTATAAGCGCTTGTCCGAAGTTACCATGAGTAACAAGAACAATTCCGTTTTTGCTAGATTCTGTGCCCATCAAAATTCCCGATATATTCAACTATAAAAACTATTTTAAATGAATGTGCTTATGCTCAAGTGAAACAGAATAACCATTATCCTTGAGAGTTGCAAATATCCTTTCAGCGGTGGCAACGGAACGATGACGTCCGCCGGTACAGCCAACAGCAATAGTCAGCCTGTATCTTCCTTCCTCCTCGTAAAGAGGAAGCACATACTGAATGAAATCGAGATATTTCTCAATAAAAATTGAACCGGGTTCCGTACCTAAAACATAATCAGAAATAACCTTATCCTGACCGGAAAACGGGCGAAGCTCTTCTTCAAAGTATGGATTAGGCAGAAAACGAAGATCCATAACCATATCCGCAGCAGTTGGCACATCATGCTTAAAACCAAAAGACATAACATGAACACGCAATCCACGGGTCTTCTCGCTGAGCTCGGCCCATTTTTCCTGAATCCTGCGCCGCAGATCATGAATGGAATAAGTAGTGGTATCAATGACCAGATCAGCCTGATTGCGGACTTCTCCAAGAGCTTCCTTCTCTTTTTCAAGAGCCTGCTCAAGACCGATATCTCTCGATTCAAGGGGGTGTAAACGGCGGGTGGTGGCGTATCTACGCACCAATTCCGGCAGACGTGCTTCAAGATAAAGAATACTTGGACGATACCCTTTGGAAGTTAGTTCTTCACGGGTGGCTTCCCAGTCGACACTGAATTCAAGCTGTCGCAGATCCATACCCAGCACCAGCCCACGGTAGGCATTGTCACGAGTATTGAAAAGTTCAACCAGACGCGGAAGCATCCCTGCGGGCAGTCCGTCAACACAGAAAAAACGCAGATCCTCGAAGACTTTCAGAACAGTAGATTTACCGGCACCGGAAAGCCCGGTAACAACAATCACAGGAAAGGAATCCACATCAACCACCCCAGTATCCTCCTTGTACAATAGCCCACAAACAAAATTAGCAATGACCTGAGTTCATTGCTAATCTGATTTTCATTGATTCCGTAAGATTCCGGATCTAGCCGAGACCGAGAAGTTTAAGCAAATCCTGCTTATCCCCGGTATCAATAAACGCCTGCCGGAAAGCTTCATCTTTAAGCTGCCGGGAAATCTGCGCCAGCACCTTCAAATGAGCACCGGCCCCCTGCTCGGGGGCCAGTACCATAAAGAATATCTTACATGGCTGCATGTCCAGAGATTCAAAGTCGACTCCCTCGCTGGAGCGGCCGACAACTACGACAATCTCTTCAAGACATTCCAGTTTACCGTGGGGGATGGCTATGCCATCCCCGATTCCGGTTGTTCCAAGTTTTTCACGATCATTAAGGACCTTAAGGGCATTTTCCACATCCACTTCCAGACCTGCGTCCTTGAGGGTGGAAACCATTTCTTTCAGAACTTCACTCTTATCAGAGGCCTGTAGTTCATGAACAACAAGGTCCTTCGCCAAATTATCAGTTATATTCATCAGTTAGTATCCCGGGTCAATTAAACCGAAATCGCCATTATTGCGGCGGTAGATTACATTTATAGCTTCGTTATCCGCATTGCGGAATACGAGGAATTCATGGTCGAGAGTCTGAAGCTGCTCTGCGGCTTCATCAATACTCATAGGCTTGGGAACAAAAGAGTCGGACTCGACAATTACAGGTTCCCTGTACTCTTCCTCTCCATAGCTGAGAATATCCATACGGGCAGGAGCTGCGTCCTTACGCCTGTGACTTCTCATCTTTTCATTTGCGCGGCGAAGCTGGGCTTCTAGCTTGTCCAGAACCATATCCACGGTGGAATACATGTCCTCGGACACTTCGTAAGCTGAGACATGTAAATGGTCGGAGGTAAAAACTACTTCCGCAACATGCCTGAACTTATCAACTGACAGATTCACCTGCATATCAGTATTGTCAGGGTTGCTGACGTACTTTACCAACTTGGAGAAACGGCTGTTTGCATATTCCTTAAGATGTTCGGATGCGTCGAAATTCTTAAAAGTAAATGCTACGTTCATAAAGAGCCTCCTTAGTAAGGGGTGAATATGCGTTGATTTCTCCGGACTACATTAGAATACCTTTTTCCTCTTGGATGAGGAGAGTATCCCCATTGCAGTCCTGTACTTGGCTACGGTCCTTCTGGCTATATTGACTTCCAGCTTCTCTTTGAGAATCTCAGCAATCTTCTCGTCGCTGAGGGGCTTCTTTCCGTCCTCTTCGCCGATCAACTTTTTGATCGTCGCCTTGACGGACTCGGAACCGACCTGAGATCCGTCATCCAGACCGAGAGCACTATTAAAAAAGAACTTAAGTTCATAGATTCCATGCGGAGTAGAAACATACTTATTAGTAGTGATTCGACTCACAGTGGATTCATGCATCTCGATGTCTTCCGCAACCTCCTTAAGGATAAGCGGTTTTAACTTGGTGACACCGTGGGCGAAAAATTCGCGCTGAAACCTCACTATGGATTCAAGAACTTTATATAAGGTGCGCTGCCGCTGGTACAGGCTCTTCATCAGCCATTGTGCGGAACGCATCTTGTCCTGAAAATATTCCTTATCATCTCCCTTGGTTGATGCCAACGTCTCCACATAAAAAGCATTCATCTGCAATTTAGGAAGACCGTCTTCGTTCAGAACTATGACAAAATCACCATCATATTCATAAACATAAGCATCCGGGCTGACATAGAAAGAGTCTCCACCTGAAAAACTTGCTCCGGGCAATGGATCAAGTGTCTGCATCAGATCAAGGTAACTCTTTAAATCCTCCATGCTGAGCTTGAACTTCCGAGCCAGCGGCTTGTAGCGTTTCTTCTCAAGATCATCCAGATGGTCCCGGACCAACGAGACCAGAATCGGATCATCATCAAGCTTCAATGCTTCCAGCTGGATAAGCAGACATTCCTGCGGAGTCCTTGCCGCCACGCCTACCGGATCGAAACGCTGGATGCGGTGAAGCACCTTTTCCACGTCTTCGATTTCAGCATAGCATGTTTCACATACTTCTTCCAAGTCTATCCGTAAAAAACCTCCCGAACTTAAATTACCCATAAGGCATTCGCCGATGGTCTTTTCTTCGTCGGTAAAATCAGAGAGGCTCATCTGCCAATGCAGATGCCCTTCAAGAGAAGCCGTCTTGGTCAGACGCGTTTCAAATGAAGTTCCTTCTTCATAAGATTCAGACTCGCGGGAAGCAGACTGCTTTGATGTGCTGGAGAATTCACCGAGATAGTTTTCCCACTCGGCTTCCTTGGAAATTTGTGCCTCTTCGGCCGTAGCGGTGCCTGCATCAGCATCAGCAGCGTCAGTTCTCTCCTGCGCTTCAGCTTCTTCAAGAATAGGATTCTCCATAAGCTCCTGATGGACACTATCCACCAGTTCCAGACGGGAGAGCTGCAACAACTTGATCGCCTGCTGCAACTGAGGAGTCATAACCAGCTGTTGAGTAAGCTTTAATTGTTGTCTAAGTTCCAATCCCATATATTCAGGCCACCTTATATTAGTCTCAAACTCAATTTATTTCAGTTAGTTGCACACCAAAGCAATAAAAAAAAATTTTATTAAACCTCAGCCTTGATTTGACTATGCCACATCCCATTACAAGATGCAACAAAGACCTCTGAATTATCTGATATTTAAGGATTTTTTACATACAGAATTTGTATATGAAAAAAGTGTACCAATGTTCGGGCAGACTGTAAATCAACAATGCCAAAATTAATCAAACTTTAGCCCAAAAAAGAGCCGGACTTCAAAAAATGAAGCCCGGCCTGAAAAACAAAATTAGCGTAAAAAACGACTACAAACTAAAACTATCACCCAGATAAAGCCTGCGTGCCTTGGTGTTCTTCACAATATTTTCCGGTGAACCGTTAAGGATAACCCTACCCTCGTAAACAAGATAGGCCCGGTCACAGATGGAGAGTGTTTCACGCACGTTGTGGTCAGAGATCAGAATTCCCAGCCCCATATCTTTCAGTGAAGAAATGATGTCCTGAATATCAATTACTGCGATGGGATCAATCCCCGCAAAGGGTTCGTCAAGCAGAATGAACTTCGGATTGTTAATCATGGCCCGTGCAATCTCAAGACGGCGGCGCTCACCACCGGAAAGATACATGGCCTTCTGGTCTGCCAAACGCAGAATACCCAGTTGGTCAAGCAGTTCATCCGCCCTTTTCGGCACATCTTTACCGGAAAGACCGGTATGTTCGATTATGATTTCAAGATTCTTACGCACGGAAAGTTTCTTGAAAATGGAGCTTTCCTGCGGAAGATAACTGATCCCCTGACGTGCCCGCTCATGCAGGGGCAATCTGGTTATCTGCTTTTTATTAAGATAGACATCCCCGGAAGTAGGTTTGACCACCCCCACAAGCATATAGAATGTTGTGGTTTTCCCCGCTCCGTTAGGACCAAGCAGCCCCACAACCTCGCCCTCGCGCACGGTCAGCCCAATTCCGCGGACGACCTCCTTAGGTCCGTAGCACTTGACCAGTTTCTTGGCGATAATCGAAGACATAACTTCCTTTTTGATGCGCTACGCGCTTTTGATGAAATGATTTTGCCTCCGGCAGCCCTGCCGGGGGCCTCAAACCCTTTGAAAAGGGTTTAAGAATCCCAAACTTTTTTAATAGGGCTTCGCCGCTATAAACGCTTAATCATCATTAAATCATACAGACTAAGGCGAAACATTTTTCGGAGTATAAAAAATAGCCTCAATGGGTTTGTTACCGCCGACAACTTCAGCACGATTATCTTTCAGATAAAACTTAATCTCTTCACCCTGAATATTGTTGGGACCGTCCTGCAACTCGGCATTCCCATTCATATAAATAATGGAATCGCCCACAACATAAGTCAGTTTGTCGCAATGACCTTTGCGGTTGTTCATAACCACTTTAACATTACCACCGGCAACGATCTTCTTGATCTTATCCTGCGTGTCAGTAAGAGAATCACCTTCCGGTCTCAAGTGAGCGGTAAGAGTTTCCGAGGTAAGGGTCACGTCCAAGCGCACGACCTTAACATTACCGGAAAAAGTAATCCGGTTACGGTTTTCGCTAAAAGTCATCTTGGTGGATGTAATCTTGATAGGCACTTCATCCGGCCCGCCGGGCACGCGCTTCTTCTGCGGCTTTTCTTTTTTCACAACCGGAGCTTCAGCTTTGAGGTAAGTACCGAAAACATAACCGACACGCTTCAACTCTTTATCTTTTCCGGGCTTGAAAACAGGATACCATTTACCTTCTTCCTGCCCGACACTGACGGATTCACCAAGTTCAAGTTTGTCCACGATAAGAGACTTGGCATTTGGTTCAGAACGAACATTGAGAACCGCAGTGGCATACATTATTTTAGTCTGAACCGGAGCCAGTAACATTTCGTCCATGGCTTCTTCCATGGCAGCCAACTCACCGCCCCTTTCAATTTCCTGCTTTGCCTTTTTGGCCTTCTCTGCCTTGATTTCAGCCTTACGGGCATCAATTCCGGCCATCTGGGCTTTTTCCAGATTTTTGGGATAAGGAGCAAGGAAAGGCCCCCATGCATACCCCCAGACGGGAGTATCCTTTTTGACCATGGTATCAATGCGATAGAGGGCATACATGCCGCCCTTATCAATCCCAACCTGCGCACGATGACCGGGACTGAGCAGCCCCACAGCCTTTGAAGTGGCCACAGGTTTTTCAATCACATTAATTCTGCGCACGGCATAACGGATGCGAGCATCATCATTAACAATATCAATGTCGCTCTGCTTTACAAACCCAAGAGCATCAGCTTCAGAAACAACTTTTGCGTCAGCCTTAAAAATTGCATACCAGCCGCCTTTGAGGAAGCCGACCTTAACTTTATCACCGGACTTGATCATCCCTCCGGTTGAAGACTTCACTGTCCGCTCCAGATGGTATTTAAGATCCTTGCCCACGTAACGGATATCACCCCAATCCACCAAAGGACTGTCAGGAGCAGCAGGAACAACAACCTTACGGGAAACATAGCCCACAGGTTTCATGTCCTTTTCATCAGAAGCGGGATAAACCGGATACCAATTACCCTGTGCTTTGCCGACCAGAAAACTTTCCGCCGGGGAAAGAACCCATACTACGGCCCCTTTCAAATCGGGTTTTGCGCGTACATTGGCAATAGTCCGGGCAATCTTCAACTCAGACTTTTCATAGGCATGGGCAGATGTTCCAGCCAAAATAAAAACAAGGAAGAACACCGCACAAACAATGGCGGGAGAAAGCAATGCGGATGCGGACCAGCCGCTAAACAATGAACTTTTTTCAGCTATATTAATCAAATGAATGCTCGCTTCTATTGAGGCATTACCACCATGTCCGGTGAAATCAGGGCTTCCATTCCGTCTTCAATCATTATTTCACGGGTGACAAGGTCTACCTTGACCCGATTGGAAGTGATGTAAACGGCAGGACTCTGCACTTTTACATTACCTTCAAGAAAAAGCAGGTTGTCTTTGGGTTTAAAGTCAAGGCGATCAGCCACAAGGCCCATATCACCGTAATGACCTTTAACATTATCCCAGAGCTTGAGGCCTTCACCTTTTTGACTGACCTCACCATGCAAAGCACTGACAAAGACTTCCTTGCGGTCCCGGCCAAGATAATATGTGACCCGGGGTTTGTCAGCAATGACCAGCCCTTTTTCCTGATCGTAGTCAGCACTTCCAGCCCGCAGAATCCACTCAATATCACCGCCGGTTCCCTGAATCAGCTCAATTTCCTCAGCGGAAATATCAGACTGATTTTTATTGGAAAGAAGCGGATTTTCCACAACATCACGTGCCATATGTGGAAAGGTTCCGTATTTCTTACCCAGCAGAGTTCCAGCGCAGACCCCGAAAGACAGGGATAAAATCAAAGATAAAACCAAGCCGATACGGCCCATCTAGCCTGCCCACTCTTTCCAGATTTCATTCAACTTGCCCTGAGCGTCAAGGATGAACGAAATAGCTTCACGCACAGCACCCTGACCGCCCTCGCGGCTGGAGATCCATTTGGATATTCCGAAAATTTCAGGCTGGGCATTCTTCACCGCCATAGGCAATCCCACGCGGACCATAACCGGAACATCAATCCAGTCATCGCCGACGTAGGCCACTTCTTCGTCTTTGAGTCCCTTTTCCTTAAGCAGCTTTTCATAAAAAGGCAGTTTCTCGCGCTGACCGGGATAATATTCAGTAATTCCCAGCTCGGTAACACGCTTTTCAACCGCACCGTGATTCAGTCCGGTGATTACCGCCAGCTCGATGCCCGCCTTCTGGGCAAACTTAATACCGAGGCCGTCCTGCACATTAAAACGCTTCACGACATTGCCTTCATGGTCATAGTAAAGACCACCGTCAGTAAGCACGCCGTCCACATCAAGGATGAGTAATTTAATTTTTTCAGCACGCTGCCTAGCAGACATAATCTACACTCCATGCGGCCAAAAGATCCTTAACCAAGTCTTCTGCTCGATCAAGGGGCCAGCTGTTGGGACCATCGCAAAGTGCACAATCCGGGTCGGGATGGGTTTCCATGAACACACCGGAAGCCCCCGCTGCAACAGCAGCACGGGAAAGCACAGGTACAAATTCACGCTGACCGCCGGACTTACCGTCCAAACCACCGGGAAGCTGCACTGAATGGGTGGCATCAAAAACAACCGGGCATCCCAGCTCTTTCATAATTGCCATGGAACGCATGTCCACCACAAGATTATTGTAACCGAATGAAGACCCGCGCTCGGTAAGCCAGATACGTTCATTTCCGGCTTCGCGCAGCTTATTCACCACGTGACGCATTTCATGAGGAGCAAGAAACTGGCCCTTCTTAACGTTGATGACCCGTCCGGTATTAGCGGCAGCAACAAGAAGGTCGGTCTGGCGGCAGAGAAATGCGGGAATCTGAATCACATCAGCCACTTCGCCAACAGGCGCGGCCTGATCCGGGGTATGAATGTCGGTGACAACGGGAAGACCGGTTTCGTCTTTCACCCGCTGCAACCATTTAAGCCCTTCCTCCATGCCCGGTCCCCTGAAAGAAGTAATGGAGGTCCGATTGGCCTTGTCGAAAGAGCTTTTGAAAATTACCGTCACATCAAGACGGGAAGCGATGTCTGCCAGCACTTCTGCGGCGCGCAGGGCGACATCTATGGTTTCCAGTGCGCAAGGTCCCGCCAGAATAAACGGTCCCTGCAAACTTTTCTGATATAATTCATCGGGGGTCAAAAAGACTACCCTCCAGATATAAGGTTGCCCGGAAACACGGCATAACAGCGTTCCCGGGCAATCAAAAGTTAATTTTTATTTATTGTCGCGGGCGGCCTTGATGAAATCCCTGAACAGCGGATGTGCGTTCATGGGAGTGGATTTGAATTCCGGGTGGAACTGACAACCCAGGAACCACGGATGATCGGGAACTTCCACAATCTCAACCAGAGCTTCGTCCGGGGAAAGACCACTCAGAACCAGACCGGCTTCAACGAGTTGATCCGCAAATTTTTCTTTGTTGAATTCGTAACGATGACGGTGGCGTTCCTGAATTTCAGCTTCGCCGTAAGCTGCCATTGCTTTAGTGCCTTCAACAACTTTGCAGGGGTAAGCACCAAGACGCATTGTTCCGCCTTTGTCGCTTTCTTCGCAACGGCTTTCAGTCTTCTTGGTGCGGTAATCGTACCATTCTTTCATCAAGTAAATTACATTGTCAGTACCGTTAGGATTGAACTCTTCAGAATTAGCACCCTTCAGCCCCATAACGTTACGAGCATATTCAATCACAGCGCACTGCATGCCGAGGCAGATTCCAAAGAAAGGAACCTTATTTTCGCGAGCATACTGGATAGTAGTAATTTTACCTTCAACTCCACGGTGACCGAATCCTCCGGGAACCAGAACGCCGTCAATTCCGGCCATCTTTTCCTTAACATTTTCAGGAGTGATCTCTTCGGAATTCACATAACGCAGGTTGACTTTAACCTCGTTAGCAACACCGCCGTGGATGAGGGCTTCGTGCAATGACTTGTAAGCTTCCTTGAGGTCCACATATTTACCGACAATGCCGATTGTGGTTTCACCTTTGGGGTGCTCAAGAATATGATTAAGTTTTTTCCATGGCTCAAGATTGCAGTTCTTAGCCGGAAGCTTAAGCAGGATAGCGATTTTCTGATCCAAACCTTCATTATAAAAACTGAGCGGAAGCTGGTAGATAGACTTAACATCAACAGCAGTGAAAACCGCGTCACGGTCAACGTCACAGAAAAGTGCAATCTTGCGTTTGATATCTTCATCCAGATCAACTTCACTACGACAGAGAATAATATCAGGATGAATACCGATACCACGAAGTTCTTTAACGGAGTGCTGGGTAGGCTTGGTTTTTACTTCACCGGCAGCAGCAAGATAAGGAACGAGGGTCAGGTGAATATAAAGCACATTCTCGCTGCCCAGTTCGGAGCGCAGCTGACGGATGGCTTCAAGAAAAGGAAGACCTTCAATATCACCAACAGTACCGCCGATCTCGATGAGGGCCACGTCCTCGCCGTTGGGAACATTTTTCACGGCGTTCTTGATCTCATCAGTAATGTGCGGAATAACCTGTACGGTACCGCCGAGGTAATCGCCGCGACGTTCTTTGGTGATTACGTTGTGATAAACACGACCGGAAGTCATGTTGTTTTTCTGGCCAAGCGGAACCCCAAGGTAACGTTCATAGTGACCGAGGTCGAGATCGGTTTCCGCGCCGTCGTCAGTTACGTAAACTTCCCCGTGCTGAAAGGGGTTCATGGTACCGGGGTCAACATTGATATAAGGATCAAGCTTCTGAATGGTTGCGGTCATCCCTCTGGCTTTAAGAAGTGCGCCGATGGATGCTGCTGCAAGCCCTTTACCAAGTGAGGACAACACGCCCCCGGTGATGAATATAAATTTGGTTTTCATAACGCTCCTGTCCCGTGGCGGACAATTTATTTTAAAATATCGCTGTTACATAAAACAAAATGGACAGCGAATAAAGTCAGTAAATAGGAAAAAACACAAAAAGGGACCCAACCCGTTAACAATCCCATATTCAGGCGTATCCCACTTAAAAAAAATGTGTTAGCGGTACGTCCTGAGGAATATAGACTGTTGACGGAAAGCTGACCCGCAATTATGTTCCTCTCTTCAAAACACGCATTAGATAGTCTTGGAATATTTCTATTGTCAACATCTGGAGGACAAAAATATATGGCCCGCGTTAAAGTTTTGGTCATCACCGGTTACGGAACCAACTGTGAACACGAGTCTGCTCATGCCGCTAAAAAAGCGGGCGCAGACGAAGTAGACGTCACTTATTTTTCCGATCTAGCAGCAGGTAAAAAAAACCTTGAAGGTTATAATTACCTGATTTTTCCCGGCGGATTTCTTGATGGCGATGACCTCGGAGCAGCACAGGCTGCCGCGCTCCGCTGGAAACACGCCCACACCGCAGACGGAAGCCCCCTTGTGGACCAGATCAAAAAATTCTTTGAAGACGGAGGCGTAATCCTTGGAATCTGTAACGGATTCCAGCTGCTGGTCAAACTCGGCCTGCTGCCCGCAGTGGGTGGTGAGTACTTCACCCGTCAGGTTTCGCTCAGCTACAACGATTCCGCAAAATACGAGGACCGCTGGGTACACCTCAAGGCCAACCCCGATTCCCCTTGTGTTTTCACCAAGGATATCGACACCCTGAACGTACCTGTACGTCACGGTGAAGGTAAAATCATCCCCGCTGATGATGCCATGCTGGAAAAAATCGTGGAGAACAACCTTCACGCAGTCCAGTACATAGATCCCGAATCCGGCGATGTGACACAGGAATACCCTGCCAACCCCAACGGTTCCCCGCTGGGTATTGCAGGTCTGACTGATCCCACCGGCCGCATCCTCGGGCTCATGCCTCACCCAGAAGCATTCAACCACCCCACCAACCACCCCAAGTGGACTCGTGGCGACATCCCCACCCTCGGGCTGGCGTTGCTCGAAGGTGGCGTAAAATATATTAAGTCACTTTAATTGATGCGCTATCGCGCATTTTATTAAAAGACTTTGCCTCCGGCGGCTAAAACCCTTTGAAAAGGGTTTTAGAATCCCAAACTTTTTCAGTAGGGCTTCGCCGCTTTGTTTGGTTGATTGTAAACAGATTTAAGGGGAGAGTTTGAAAAAACTCTCCCCTTTTATTTTAAAATAATCTCATCTTCTCAGCTTCACGCCGTAACTCATCCCTGAAATCAGGGTGGGCAATGCTGATAATCGCTTCAGCCCTCTCCCCTACTGACCTGTTCTTGATATTTACGATGCCGTACTCGGTACAAAGATAATGCACGTCCGTACGCGGCGTAGTTACCGCAGCATCCCTGCCCAGCCGGGGAACTATGCGTGAAATGGTATCATTCTTGGCCGTGGCATAAGTGGTCATGACCGAGATTCCGTTTTTGGCTGCATATGCACCGCGCACAAAATCAAGCTGTCCCCCGGTGCCGCTGAACTCTTGCCCTGCCATATGTTCAGCATTGCACTGTCCGGTCAGGTCTACTTCAATGACCGAGTTCACCGCCACCATATTATCATTTTTCGCAACCACACACGGATTCATGACATAATCTGCGGGATAACTTTCCATGGCAGGGTTGTCGTTCATAAACTCAAATGTGTCGTCTGTTCCATAAGAAACAGCAAAAACATGTTTGTACCGATGCAGACTCTTAGTCCGCCCGGTAATATTCCCATTAAGAATAAGATTCTTCATCCCCGGACCGAACAATTCTGAATGTATGCCTAAATCATTATGTTCAGTAAGAAACGGGCAAATGGCATTAGGCAAAGTGCCTATACCGAGCTGAAGTACGGAATTATCCTTAATGATCCCGGCCACAGCCTTTCCGATGGCGGCATCAAATTCCTTTGGCGCGGGAGCGGGAAGCTGCAGAAGCCGGGTATGGTTTTCAACCACACAATCAACTTCCGAAATATGAACAAGCGAATCACCGAAGACCCGGGGCATATTCTCGTTAACCTCAAGAATAAGAAATTTAGCCTGACGCGCGGCAGTTGAAGTTAAATCATTAGCTGTGCCGAACGAAAAATACCCGGCCTTATCCATGGGCGAAACAGTTGTCACGCATACATTTACTTCCATATCTTCCCTGATAAACTTGGGAACCTGATGCAAATAGGACGGAATAAACTGTACCAGTCCGACGGCAGCCAGTTTACGGGCGGAAGGCCCCAAAAACCAGGATTTGGCATGGATGTTATGCTGAATGTCGCTGGCAAGATAGGTATCGGCGGCATGCTTCTGCGGGTTGAACGAATACATTTCAATTTGAGTTAAATCATCTGCCTTAGCCCGGTCTGCAATAGCTTTAAGCAGAGCTGGCGGTTCAGCAACAGTTACACCGTGAACAATGGTATCACCATTGCTGATGCGACCCACCGCCTTTTGGGCAGTAGTTAATTTCCTCTGGTATTCAGCCTGATAAATATTCATGAAATCCGCCTTGGTAAAACTTGCAGGACCACGCAACGCCTTATACAACACACCTCCAATAATAATCCCCAAAAGCAGCGCACAAGTCAAGCAAATGCGCGGTTTCATTCCATTGACCATGCAATGGAGGTACGCTAACGAATACTTACAAATTGAAAAAATTGAGTTTAATATTTTATGAACAATACGATTATCACCAGAGGCACCCCACCTACCCAGCCGCCGCAAGGCCAGACATGGCGTTCCATGATGGACGTTGCCATGTGCGAAGCCTTCAAAGCCCGCCAGCACGATGAAGTGCCCATTGGCGCAGCTCTTTTTACAGCAGAAGGCAATCTCATCGGAACCGGAAATAACACCCCGCTTACACATAACGACCCCACCGGACACGCGGAGGTTAACTGCATTCGCAACGCCTGCGAGAAACTGAATAATTATCGATTGCCACGAGGAACCATTCTGGTGGTCACGTTAGAGCCATGCATCATGTGCCTCGGCGCAATCATCCATGCGCGGGTGGGAGGCGTTGTCTTCGGTGCCCCGGACCCCAAAGCCGGAGCTGTAGTATCCAATCTTGAAGGAACAGAGCTCCCCTTCGCCAATCACAAATTCTGGACCATCGGCGGGGTTTGTGAAGCTGAATGCAAGGAAATTTTACAGAGTTTTTTTCTGCATAAGAGAAAGAAATAAGGACCGGAAATGCAAGATTTCCGGCCCCTGATTGATATTGCTTACTTATTGGAACTGGTATCAAAAATACCGATCTGATTCCCCAGCCGGACCTTGATTGCCCCGGACTTATATTTCCCCGGTTCGAAAATCAGAATCACCAGTGAACCACCATAGAGGAAATGCCCTAATTCATCGCCGCGCTCGATAGCAACCGGACTATCGGCTTTAAGAAACTTCTCCTCAAAAATCACCGATCCCACGGTACTCAGTCCCACCGGGACCACCCCGACAAGGCCGTATTTTCCGGTATCAATAATAAAATAGCCGCGCTGGTAACTTTCAAATGCACCGAAGCTGGCCCCATAGTAACCGACATTTCCGCTAGTCGGGACGAACTTCGGAAAACCTTCCATCCCCAGCAAAGCACCATCAATCAGCCGGGTCTCGATAACCTTTCCGCCCACCGGGGCATGGTAATGATGGTAGGTATTGGGCATCAAAATGCAGGACATGGCAGTACCGCCCACAAATTTTTCCCAATGTTTCGATCCGGCCAGCAACTGCTTGATATTCAAAACCTGCATGCCCTTGGTCGGAATAGTCGCTGTTTCCGCAACAAGCTTCGCCGGGATGGTATTCACAATGGCATCCGTGGGCGCTCCGATTACATAATCTCGCTGCGGCATTGTCTGAGGACGGACTTTATTTATATTCTTAAATTTACGTGAAAAAAACTCATTATATGACTTAAACCCACCATCAGCAGCTTTGGGATCAGGCAGAACGTACTCCTCTTTTTCAATGCGCGGGTCGGCCAGCCACTGTGCGACATATTTTGTAGACGGTTTGCTGTTCAGGAACTCCCCGCGTTCCTTGACGAAATTGTCAAAAATCATAATCCCGGGAGGAGTCTGAAATGCGGCCCTTCCAAACGGGTTATTGTAAGCAAAAAGATCCATCTGTTCGATATATAGAAGTCCGTTGTCTCCACTTCCCTTTGCTTCAGGCAGAAATGAGCACCACTCAACAAAGAAAGGAACCAAATCCGCAAAACCTTTACCCTGCCAAGGATTGCCCCCGGTGCGGTAACCTACCGGGGTCGGCTGTATGTTCTGGAAAACCTCGTCAATGAGTAGTTTAAAAACCTGATCCCCTTCATAAGATTCCACCAACTCCGAAATAGACTCCTTACAAGGGCAATCATCCGGGATGTTGTAGTCTGCACCGAAGCTAACATATGGGAAACAAAGAAGAACCAGACAACTTAAAATCAAAAACAAACTTTTTTTGCTCATTCCCGCCCCCTCATGCAAATTATAAATTAACCGGGCCATACAGAGAACACATAGAGTACAAACTCAAGTATACTACAAATTGAGCCGCCCGGAAATCATAAAACATATTTGAGATTACTCTCCGCATCTATCCAATATTTAATATATATTTTAAATTTCTTTAAAATTTCACACCCATTTAAGCTTGCTAATCAGCACAAGAAAGTATATTAAATTTGCCTTCCAAGACAGAATCGCCGGAATCGGTCTTGCTTTAAAAAACGCGGAAAGGTAGCGAAGTCCGGCCGTAACGCGCCCGACTCGAAATCGGGTTATGGGTCAAACCATACGTGGGTTCGAATCCCACCCTTTCCGCCAGTGAAAATAAAGGGTTCAGGAAAATTTTCCTGAACCCTTTTTTTGATAAAAGCCAACATCGCTTAATAGTTATACTTATCGCTATCAATTGACTTAATGTCGCCTAATGGATACATAAAAAATGAACCTACTCAAACAAACGCATAAATTCAAAAAATGGCTCAAAAAATTGCGAGACAACAGGGCTAAAGCGAGAATTATGATGCGTATTAAAAGAGCCCAAAATGGCAATTTTGGAGACTCAGCCCCAGTAGGCGAAGGCGTTTCAGAAATGCGCATAGACTACGGACCGGGATACCGCGTATACTACATGCAACATAAAGAAAAGGTATACTTACTCCTTTCCGGTGGAGACAAATCAACACAGCAAGAAGATATTAATAAAGCAATACAGATGGCAAAAGAAATAAGAGGTAATCATGAGTAACATTATGATAGAAGAATTTGATGCGGCTGACTTCTTAGATAATGAAGAGGTTATTGCAGAATACCTTAATGAAGCAATAGAAAGTGGCGACCCCGACCTCTTTATTTCAGTACTTGCAGATATTGCTAAAGCAAGAAGCATTTCTGAAATTGCTAAAAAAACTAATCTAAGCAGAACAAGTCTGTATAAGGCTCTGGCTCCTGGCAAACAACCTAGATTTAGCACAATTTTTAAAATCGTTAATGCTCTAGGAATATCTCTGCATGCCTTAGCACCTGTATCTAAAGATCTACACACTGACTTAGAAGAACAAACTAATATAGAACACAATCAATCAGAAATTATGCATTGGTCACGCATAGAGACAAAAAAAGAACATTTTGATTTTCAATGTCTGGATCTTTTTATTTCAGCAAAGAATTCAATCACAACACAACAATCAGAAACTATAGAAAATGAACCAATATACATATACGCTAAAGAAAAAATAGACCCAAAAAAACACACTCAAGGTATAAACTTAAACGTATATGCGAAAAAAGTTGACACATTGTACAACTTCGATTCTGAATACAATAAACATTGTTTAAACACACAACACTAAGATGAGAACACTATGAAAATATTAGATATACGTTGCTTACATTTTTGTTTTAGTGTTAAACCGATAAATAAAGACATAAAAACAGCCTTAAAAACAGATATAAGCTTTTCAACTCAATATAATGAAGAGCAAAAAACATGCACTGTTATAATGGACGTCACAAGCGACAACACTGAAGAAAGTCCAATTCTTTTGCAAATCAGCTATGGTGGAACATTTGATCTTGAAGACATAACTCCGGAACATCCTGAATATAAAAGAATAACATCAGTTGATCTCCCTGCAACCATATTTCCTTATATAAGAGAGCATATTCAGGACACAGCCAGAAGATCAAAAATTGAACGCATTGACATGCCGTTTGTTAATTTTGCAGATGCAAACAAATAAAGTTAATAAACAGTTAAACTACACCACCTCTCCGCCGGATAAAAAAAAGGGTTCAGGAAAATTTTCCTGAACCCTTTACTCTTTCTAATAAGTAGCTGACAATATCACAGGCAACAATAAAGTCAACAAATCACTGTAAATAAAGATAAAAAAACCATTCGCAATCCTCGCCGCCCTGTAAAGGTTTATTTAGTCGACTTACTCTCCACCTTGGGATAAACCGTCCACAACAGGAGAGCCAATGCTGATCGAAATTTCAAAAGACCTGACCATTACCGATGCCCCCGAAGAACTCATAGATGAAATCAAGGAAGCCCTGACCTTGATGAACCCGGACTATCTCAACGCCATTAAATACCGGGGCCGGGTCGGGAAACGCATCCCAAAATTTATCAAGATGTGGTCCGGGGACCGTAAAAAGCGGTTGCATTGCCCGCGCGGATTCGGCATCGAACTGCACCAGATAGCCAAGGCTGCCGATGTGGAACCTGAGTACAAAGATAAACGGCGGGAACTTGATCCCGTGGATTTTTCTTTCAATGGTGAGTTGCGTCCCTATCAGCAGGAGGCCCTGAATTCCTTTGCCAACCAAACGCAGGGACTGCTCGAAGCGGGCACCGGAGCAGGTAAAACAGTCATGGCTCTGGCCCTGATCGCCCAGCGCAAACAACCCTGCCTGATCATCGTGCATACCAAAGAACTGCTCTTGCAATGGATCGACCGCATAAACCAGTTTCTGGGAATTGAAGCCGGACAGGTTGGCGGCGGAAAATTCAAGCTGAAAGATATCACCGTAGCGACCATCCAGACTGCCCGAAACCGTTTGGATGACCTGAAAAAAACATTTGGTCACATCATAGTGGATGAATGCCATCGCACCCCGGCCAGCACATTTCAGAAAGTAGTCAAAAATTTCGACGCAAAATACCTGACCGGACTCTCTGCCACGCCTTACCGTGCGGACGGACTGGACAAAATGATCAACATGACCCTTGGCCCGGTAGTTCACCGGGTAAACCCCGATCTGCTGCGCAATACCGGGGCCATCCTCAAACCGGAAATTTTCACCGTGGAAACTGCGTTCAGATTTGCCGGTAATGCCTCCGAAGAATACCCGCTCATGATGACCGCCATTGCTGAGAATTATCCGCGAAACAAGATTATTGCTTCCTGTGTAAAAAAAGAACTTAAGCAAAATCCCGGAACCATGCTTATGGTAGCCGACCGCACAGCCCATCTTGATGCGCTCTCTGATCTTTTGTTCGATCAAGGCGTAGAAGTGGCAGTATTGACCGGAAAGACTCCCACAGGCGAACGCGAGGAAATCATCGCAGACCTGAACGCTGGAAAAATTAAAGTGCTGGCTAGTACTGCATCGCTTATCGGTGAAGGATTCGACTGTTCAGGACTTTCTACTCTTTTCCTCTGCTCCCCCATCAAATCCAAAGGACGATTGGTCCAGATCATCGGCAGAATCCTGCGCCCCGCAGACGGCAAGCGTCCCCGGTTATATGACTTCGTAGACTTAGAAGTCGGAGTTTTGAAGCATAGTGCGGGACTTAGGCAGAAGATTTATGAAGAGATAGCTTAATCCTCCCTACCCCACACATCCCCTAACTATTCCGCACAGCCTCCCGCGGCGTGAACCCGAAATGGCGTTTGAATTCGCGGCTGAACTGCGAAGGACTTTCGTAGCCCACCAGATGGGCGGCAGAACTGGCCTGCTCTCCTTGGACAACCATGAATTGGCGGGCTTTTTCCAAGCGGATGCGCTTTAAATACTGCACCGGAGTCAACGCGGTTACGGCCTTGAAATGATTATAAAATGAACGCACGGACATATTTGCATCCGCCGCAAGCTTATCAATATCAATTCCACTGTCGTAACTATCGTGAATAAAGCGCAGGGACTTGGCGATCAAGGCGTAATCTGATTCCCCGAAAGCGGCGGAAGCCAGCAGGTGTCCATTCTTACCCATGAGAATATGGTAGTAAATTTCGCGAAGTATCTGTCTGCCGAAAATATTAGCTTCCTTGCGGGATTTCAAGGCGTTAAGCAAACGGATTGTCGGTTCGATGATATCATCAGTCATGGGCTCAAAGTAAATACCGGAGGATGCGGAAACTTTGCCGAGAGCTTGCTTATCATATTGATTTATAGATTCCACAAGTTCCTGAATCATCTCAAAATCGAGTGATACAGTCACACTGAGTAACGGATTATCGCCTTCAGGCACCACTTCAATATCAAGGGGAACAATGGCCGGGACCACCAGAAATTCATCCTCCCCGTAAGTGAAGGTGGAATCCGTCAGATGACAATGCTTATGGCCCTGCACGGCAATGCAAAAGCACTGCTCATAAATCAGCGGGACCTTAGGTTTATGCTCTGAAACCCGGAAAAGAGTCACCTCTTCCAGAAAAGTTTCATTCACCCCTTCGCTTACCGCCCCGTCATCAAGGGCTTCTTTTAATCTGTCCAGCGGATTCCTATCCTGAAAACTCATCTTTATTCTCCTTAAGCAGTGACATTCTGTGCTATCCTGCTTATCACTGTTGCAAAATGATTCTACTAAAACATGCTGCCTTTGCAAAATAAGGCAAACTGTTTGCAAAAATAGGTATTCATTAAATTTCGCCGCCAAGGCATATAATAGCTCAAACATCACAAAAAACAGGAGTTAACATGCTTAATTTTTCCTTTTACAATCCGACCAATATTGTTTTCGGCGAAGGCCAGCTTCAGGAATTAGACAATCTTGTCCCTAAAAATGCAAAAGTCCTGATCACCTTCGGCGGAGGCAGTGCCAAGAAAACCGGTCTGCTCGACCGAGTTCATGCAGAGCTTGCCAAAAGCAACCGCAGTGTAATCGAATTCGGCGGAATTCCTGCCAACCCGCGTTTTGAAGTTCTCATGGATGCAATCAAAATCGTCCGCGATGAGCAGATTGATTTCATCCTCGCAGTGGGCGGCGGCTCTGTTATTGACGGCACCAAGTTCATCGCGCTGGCAGCTCCGGCAAAAGAGTACGAAGGCCGCGAAGGTGAGCTGATGCGCTTCGGCTTCACTCCGGTACCTGTTGATTCTGCTGTTCCCTTCGGAACCGTGCTGACCCTTCCGGCTACCGGATCTGAAATGAACAACGGCGCGGTGATCAGTGACGGCGAAGACAAACTTCCGGTCTTCTCCACCCACACATTCCCCAAATTTTCCATTCTCGATCCGAAAATTACTTTCACACTGCCTAAAACTCAGGTGGCGAACGGTGTTGTTGATACTTTCATCCATACCATCGAACAATACCTTACCTTCCCGGCAGAAGGACGTTTTCAGGACCGCACCGCAGAAGGTATTTTGCAGACCCTGATCGAAATCGGCGAAACAACCGTCAATGAGCCGGAAAACTACGATGCCCGCGCCAACCTTGTCTGGTGTTCCACCATGGCCCTCAACGGCCTCATCGGTGCAGGTGTGCCGCAGGACTGGACCACCCACATGATCGGCCACGAGCTGACCGCCCTTACCGGGCTGGATCACGGCAAAACCCTCGCAGTAATGCAGCTTGCCAACTGGAAAGTACGCCGTGAGCAGAAACGTGAAAAACTCATCCAGTACGCCGAACGGGTCTGGGATATCCGTGAAGGCGATGATGACGCACGCATTGATCAGGCCATTGCCAAGACTGAAGAATTCTTCAACAGCCTCGAAATGGCAACCCGCCTTTCTGACTACGAAATCGGCGCAGACATAGTTGACCGCGTAGTGGCCGGACTGGAAAAGCACGGCATGACCCAGCTCTCCGAACGCGGGGATGTTACTCTTGAAGTGTCACGCAAAATGCTGGAAACAGCACTTTAAGAGTTGCCTCCGGCGGCCCTTCGGGGACCAGAGAAACTTTTGCAAAAGTTTCTCTGGACTCTTCAAAACCTTTTATTACGGCTTCGCCGAAACGTACTTAAAAAGGGCATCCCGCTTTCACAGCAGGATGCCCTTTTCAATTCAGATCAACTTGTAAAATTACATCTCAACCTTAAAAGGCCAAGCCATAATACCGCCTTCCATGACTTTGACGTTGGTCCAGCCGTTTGCTTCAAGTACCCGCTGAGCCTCATAACCGCGCATGGAAATCTTGCAGAAGGTGATGATTTCGGCATCCTTGTCCTGCGGCAGCTTATCAAGTTCACTGCGCAGCTTGCCGAGCGGGATGAGATTTTCACCCACGTTAAGACACATTTCCTCGAACTCATTAGGTGCACGCACATCCAGAATGAACGGTTTTTCACCGGCATCCAGCTTCTGCTTCACTTCGGCATTGCTAATCCCGGTCATCTGTCCGGCCATCTTGTTATCAAGGATGTGTGATGTGGTGATAAAATGGTCAATTGCCAGAGAAAACGGCGGCGCATACGGCAGATCAGCCATGCCGATTTCATAAATTGTGTTGCCGTTCATGACAGCCATGGCTGCTTCGGCCAGCTGGCGGTTAACCTCACCGGGACCTACGCACTGAAAACCAAGTACACGTCCGGTATTCGCATCGGCAATCATCTTGGAAACCAGAAGCTTGGCGCCCATGAAACCGGGTTTATCCGGGCTGGCATTGGTGGCGGTGATAACCTCGTACCCTTCAGCTTTGGCACGCTGTTCTGAAAGTCCGGTAGCTCCGGCACTGAGATCGAAGACCTTGCAAATGCCGCTGTTAACCGTGCCGGGAAATTTATGTTTATCCCCGCGGGCAATGTTATCCGCAACCACGCGGGCCTCAAGGTTGGCAAGGTCTCCGTAGGGAGCAAAAGTTTTCTTTCCGGTGATGCGGTGGTTGATTTCAACGCAGTCACCCGCAGCATAGATATCCGGGTCGGAACTGCGCATGAACTCATCAACCGCAATACCGCCGAAATCACCCAGTTCAATTCCGGCATCAGCCGCCAGTTTGGCATTAGGCACCACGCCGATGGCTACCACGGCCAGCTCGCAGGGTACCACGGAACCATCGTTGAGTTTAACCCCGGTAAGCTTTCCGTTTTCACCGACAAATTCAGCCACACCGTTATCAGTGTGTACAGTTACACCTTTAGAAGCCACATGCTTTTCCACCAGCTTGGCAATCTCCCAGTCAAGAAACATGAGCAGCTGGGAAAGCATTTCCACAACATTCACATTCATACCGGACTCGGAAAGAGCCTCGCAAACCTCGATTCCAATCAGCCCACCGCCGACAATAACCGCGTCTTTAACTTCGCCGGAATCAACCAGCTCACGCAGCTTATCCGCATCGCGCATCTCTGAAAGGGAACGCACACCTTCAAGTTCAATACCCGGAATAGGCGGACGACGCGGGGTGGCTCCGGTGCAGATGACCAGTTTGTCGTAATCAACGGTGGACTGCTCACCGCTCAGAACATCAGTGCAGGAAACGCATTTATTCTGACGATCAATGGCTGTGACCTCAGTGTTGACCTTGGCGTTCACACCTTTGGCAGCGGCAAAAAAGCCTTCATCGCGCACCACCCCGGTGGGCGTGGCAAGCAGAGCGTTACGCTCATTAAAATTACCGCCGATGTAGTACGGATAACCGCAGGAAGCCATGGAAAGTTCCGGTGCTTTCTGAAGCAGGGTAACCTGTGCCCCGGCATCAAGACGTTTGGAACGGGCCGCGGCTTTCGGTCCGGCAGCTGAACCGCCGATTACGACTATTTTTCTGGCACTCATATGTTTCTCCTTTTCGCATTAATTGAATCATGGATTGGCTTGAACAGAACCTACCCTTCCTCAAACATAACGCATTGATCCAGATCAACAGAAACCGTTTATTTTAAAACAAAGTGGCACATGACCTAACCCTTTTTTAAAAATATATTCCGCAAAATTTCAGCAACTTGCTCAACTCAGAACACAAAAAACATACTTTTTTAGTATAATTTTGTAAAATCTGGATTAAACCAGCCCGCAAAACCATCCGTAACGACCTGAAGATAAACATATTTTGCAAAAAGCAACCACTTACTCGCCTCACTTGACATAATTCCATACCGTCATTATCTGTTATTGAAATTCAATTTCAAAGTCACAACAAAACCATTTAGGGAGAGAAATAATGAAAAAACTGATTACCTTTGCTATCACAGCAATTATGGTCACGGCATGGTCCGCAGCAGCATTTGCTTCTGAAGTAGTAGTCTACTCAGCACGCAAAGAGCATCTCATCAAACCTCTTTTTGAGGCTTACACAGCTGAAACCGGAGTTAAGGTCAAATACATTACCGGAAAAGCCGGTGCCCTGCTCGAACGCATCAAGGCAGAAGGCGCAAACACCCCGGCGGACCTCTTTATCACTGTTGATGCAGGCAATCTCTGGCATGCAGCCAGCGAAGGCGTGCTGGCCCCGGTAAAATCCGCAATCCTTGAAAAGAACATACCCGCCCACCTGCGTGATCCTGAAAACCGCTGGGCCGGACTTTCCGTGCGTGCACGTACAATCGTTTACAACAAAAACAAGGTAACTCCAGAAGAACTCAGCACCTACGAAGCCCTCAGTGATGCCAAGTGGAAAGGCCGCCTCTTGCTCAGAACTTCCAAAAAGGTATACAATCAGTCCCTCGTGGCGTCCTTCATTGCTGAAAAAGGTGAAGCTGAAACCGAAGGAATCGTTAAGTCATGGGTAAACAACATGCCTGTTGCGCCTTTCTCCAGCGACACCAAAACCCTTGAAGCTGTTGTGGCCGGCGTGGGCGATGTGGCAGTGGTCAACACCTATTACTTCGGTCGGTTGCTCAAAAAGAACCCCGACCTGCCCCTCACAATCTTCTGGCCCAACCAGAAAACCAGCGGCGTGCATATGAACGTTTCCGGTGCAGGCGTTACCGCCCATGCCAAGCATAAAGAAGAAGCCCTTAAACTTCTTGAATGGCTTTCCTCTGAAAAAGCACAGGGCAAGTTCGCTTCCCTGAATATGGAATATCCCGTTAACCCCGAAGTTAAGCCCGATCCGGTTGTTGCCGCGTGGGGAGAATTCAAAGGTAATCCCATGAACGTCTCCAAATACGGTGAATATCAGGCTGAAGCAATCAAACTCATGGATCGCGCCGGATACAAATAAAAAAAATGGCTCAAGAAATTACTCACAATCCCGCCGGGGGAATACCTCCAGCCCCCCGGCGGACGAATATTCGCATCAAGTCTCCGGCATGGTTTGCCCTTGCCGGAGCACTTGCGCTTGTGGCCGCAGCTCCGTTGCTGGTCATTCTCAGCTTTCTGCTTTCACCCGATCAGGAAATCTGGTCCCATCTGGCTGAAAACGTGCTGGGAACTTTAGCTGTAAACACAGCCCTGTTGTTGACATGCATCATTCCCCTGACCGCCATCAGCGGGGTAGGGCTTGGCTGGCTGACCGGAGCCTGTGAATTTCCCGGACGTAAGTTTTTCTCATGGGCACTTGTGCTTCCCTTTGCCATCCCGCCGTATGTTTTTGCCTTTGTTTATCTTGGGATTTTCGACTTCATGGGACCGGTGCAATCATTCATCAGATCTGTTTTTCCATCCATGGGATTCATTGACATCCGCAACTTCGGCGGGGTTTCGCTGATCCTGTCCCTTGCATTCTACCCATACGTCTACCTCATGAGCCGCAGCGCGTTCATGACTCAGGGACGCACTGCCATTGAAGCGGCCCGGACTCTGGGCCATTCTCCGGCAAAAGCATTTTTCAAAATAGCCCTGCCCATGGCCCGCCCGTTTATTGCCGCCGGGTTGGTCTTGGTCTGTATGGAGAGCCTCGCGGATTTCGGGGCGGTTTCCATCTTCAATTACGACACTTTCACCAACGCCATCTACAAAGCATGGTTTGGGATGTTTTCCCTTGAAAGCGCGGCCCAGCTTTCCTCAATACTTGCGATCATCGTCCTCACTGCGCTGGTAGCTGAACAAAAAATGCGCTCAAGAATGCGCTACACAGAAGCCGGACGCAGCAATAAGACTGAACGACTAAGATTATCCGGTCCATGGAAATGGCTGGCTTTTGCAAGCTGTTCAACCATGTTCTTTCTGGCCTTTGCCCTGCCCTGCATCAAACTCATGCAATGGGGATTTGAAGCCATTGAAACTGATCTGACGAGATATATTGAGTATGGAATGAACACCTTGCTGCTGGGGATTACCGGAGCAGCAGTCACAACAATGGCTGCGCTGGCCCTTGCCTTTGCCAAAAGAAATGATCCCGGCCCGCTTATGAACTGGTCGAGCCGCATTGCCACCCTCGGCTATGCCTTGCCCGGAACAGTGCTTGCGGTGGGCATCTTTATCCCTGCGGCATGGCTGGACAGCACCATAGCCACATTTTTCAAACCCGCAGGCATCGACACCAGCAACATGATTCAAGGATCTCTGGGCCTGATGATTGCGGCATACGGGGTACGGTTTCTAGCTGCCGGATTCGGTGCAGTAGACAGTGCCATCCAACGCATAACGCCCTCAATCGGGGAAGCGGCCCGTACCCTCGGGGCAACCGGGATAAGCATGCTGCGCCGGATTTACATCCCCATGCTCAGGAAAGGACTGCTCACCGGAGCGATCCTCGTGCTGGTCGATGTGATGAAAGAGATGCCCATCACCCTGATGATGCGCCCCTTCGGCTGGGACACTCTGGCGGTAAAAATTTTCGAATACACTTCCGAAGGGGAATGGGAGCTTGCGGCTGTTCCGGCTGTGCTTCTCATCCTTGTAGGATTATTTCCGGTAATACTGCTCACCAGACAGATGGATAAATAGGAGTCACCATGACTGCTCTGCTTGATGTAAGAAATATTGACAAATTTTATGACCAATTCCACGCGGTTAAGAACGTAACTTTCTCCCTTAAAGAGGGAGAGATCGGCTGTTTGCTCGGTCCCAGCGGATGTGGAAAAACCACATTGCTGAGATGCATAGCAGGCTTTGAAGATATTGCCGCAGGCTCTATCACTATCGCAGGACAACTTGTTGCCGGGAATAAGACTGCCCCCCCGGAAAAACGAAATATCGGCATGGTCTTTCAGGACTACGCTCTATTTCCTCATCTTACGGTCAGTGAAAATATCGGGTTCGGTATAGAAGATCTGCCCTCAAACGAAAAAACCGGACGAATTTCAGAACTACTGAAAACAGTGGAGCTGGACGGAACAGGAGCCAAGTATCCTCACGAGCTTTCAGGAGGACAGCAACAGAGGGTAGCCCTTGCACGGGCACTTGCACCGGAACCGAAACTGCTGCTTATGGACGAACCTTTCTCTAATCTTGATGTAGCCCTGCGTGAGACCCTGTCCACCGAAATCAGGGAAATTTTAAAAGCGCGTTCCATCACAGCTCTAATGGTTACCCATAACCAGAACGAAGCTTTTGCCATGGCTGATAAGGTTGGAGTTCTATCCTGCGGAACCATGGAACAATGGGATTCTCCACATTCCATATATCATCATCCGATTAACCCCATAGTGGCTGGTTTTGTAGGAGAAGGGGTATTCATCAACGCAACCATCGTCGAAAAGAGAAGCATACATTGTGCTTTAGGAACTCTGAAACCGGACACAACTCTAAATTTTGAACACGGAACTCAAGCAAAACTGCTTATTCGCCCGGAAGACGTAATCCACGATGACGCCAGCCCCTACCAAGCGGAAATAATGTCCAAAACATTTAGAGGGCCGAACATTATTTACACCCTAAAACTAGCTAATGGAGAGCAGGTTCTATCGCTGGTACCCAGCCACCATCAGCATGCCGTAGGGCAACGCATCGGAATATACCAAGAGGTGGAGGACCTTGTCCTTTTTCCCGCTGACAGCAGTATTGCTGTGGGACAGCAATGCCCGACATAAGACGATAAATACATAAAAAACGCTGCCTTCCATAACCGGAAAGCAGCATTTGACTGATTAAACACAAAAACAAATGGCAATCCCAATACTGAAAAAATCCTTGGTGAGGTGCTTACAGCTTCTAAAGCAGCTCAAAAAAATTTCATAATAAGTTCAATCACAACCTTATTTATTTATATTTTTAATAGACGAATCCCCACCAGTACCGTATAGTTTACCTTAATATTTCGATACCTAAAGGTGCTAAGTGAATTCAAAAAAGCCCACATACGAAGAACTGGAACAGCGCGTAGCTGAACTGGAGAACCGGGAGCAGTTAAAAGCCTGTCAGGATTCCGAGCGTGCTCTTTTGGATGCAACCACAGAAGCCATATTCCTCCTTGATCCACAAGGTATTTTCGTCACCGCCAACAAAATTACAGCCCAACGGCTGAACACGACAGTTAAAAACCTGATAGGAAAGTCCTTTACAGAATTCATATCCCCGGAGCTGGCTGAATCAAGAATGAAAGTTCTTAAGGAGACCATTAAAAACAAAAAGCCGATCCAGCTACAGGACAAAAGAGACGACCGGATTATAGACGGCAGTCTAGTACCTATTCTTGATAATCAGGGAGAAGTCTATCGAGTCGCCGTTTTTGCACGTGATGTCACCCGCAACAAAGCCTACGAAAACGAACTTCTGCAAAATAAACATTACATGGACGTGCTTTTTAATTCCACGCTAAGCGGGGTAATTGTTGTAGATGCCACGGATCACATGATAGTCGATGTAAACGGCCCTGCTCTTGAAATGATGGGCCGCAATAAAGACGATGTAGTAGGTAAGGAGTGTCATAACTTTGTCTGCCCGGCAGAAAAAGGAAAGTGCCCCATTGCTGATCTGGGACAGATAGTGGATAGATCAGAAAGAATCCTGCTTACTGTGAATTCAGGCAAACGCACTATACTGAAGACAGTTAAGACCTTAAATATTGCGAGTAAAGAATATTATATTGAAAGCTTCATTGACATAACCGACCTCAAAGAAGCCGAACAGGCAAGAGAAAAACTCATTGAAGAGCTCTCCGAAGCACTCGAAAAAGTTAAGACCCTCAGCGGACTTATGCCCATCTGTGCAAAATGCAAGAAGATACGTGATGACAAAGGCTATTGGAACAACCTCGAATCATACATAGAAAAATACTCCGAAGCATCATTCAGCCACGGGCTCTGCCCTGAATGCTCAGATGAAATGTACGGGAACCAGCAGTGGTATATAAAGGGTCGTAAAAAAAGAAAATAAGAAGACAAAACTTAAAATTTCGCAAAAAAACGGACACAAGCCATTAGGCCTGTGTCCGTTTATCTTTCAGATAAGTAAAAGGTGCCTAGTTAGGCAATTTGCGATGCATATTTGCCGGAGCCGGGTCAGCGATATCGCCGTAGGTTTCACGACCTTCATGGCCCGCAGGCAGATGTTCGGTCACAGGCATGCCTTCCTCATTAACAAAAAGCATGCAATGACAGTATTTATAGTCCTTCATATCCGAACAGGGGCAAAGCCATTCCCGATCAGCAACCGCCTGCTGCTTGTCCGGGTAGAACCGGCAGGGACAAAGAGGACGTTTAAGATCGTCAAGATGCATGGCCAGACCGGTAGTCACAGCTTCCGAAACATCCTTCATGGGATGCAGGTTAAGTCCGGTACGCTCGCAATATTTCTCCACGTAATTGGAGACCAATTTTACACTTTTTTCAGTAGGCTGAGACAATGCTATCACCTTATTTCTTAATATTTATTAAACAAATTACGCATGTGGAATGCAGCAACATCCCGTAATACGCAAACAGTGATTTATTAGCATTCATCGCAATAGAATGAAAGTGATTAATTGCTGCACAAAAATCTACAATATCTACTTCTAATTACAGACTCAACAGCAAAGGCAACAATTCACTCGCCCTGCTGAGCTCCACATACTCCCGACCGCAAAGATCATCCAGACTGACAACCTCATGCGCCCAGGTAGTATGAAACGGAATATGCACAGCACTGCCACCGATCCCTACAACCGGAAGAACATCAGATTTTACGGAATTACCGACCATAAGAAATTCCTCATGCCGAATGCTGTGTTTATGGAGAATCCGCTCATAAGCGGCCTCGTCTTTCTCAGCCAGAATTTCAATATGCTCAAAATATACGGACATTCCCGACAGGCTGATCTTACGCTGCTGTTCAGCAACATCGCCTTTAGTAATCATGAGCAACTTGTACTCTCCGCCCAGTGCATGCAAAACACTCTCCACGCCCTCAATATGCTCTACCGGGCTGTTTAACATATCTCTGCCCAGCTCGATAATACGCGCAATATCGGAAGCTTTAATCCTACCGTCAGCGACCTTATTAGCCGCCTCGATCATGGAAATAACGAAACTCTTCACCCCATATCCGAAAACATTGATATTGCGGGACTGGGTATGCTCCAGAAATTCAGTAAATCTTTCCGCCGGGACATAACAGGACATCATATCCGCTATTTCCGCTTTGGCCCGGTCAAAAAAAGGCTCATTAACCCACAGAGTGTCATCAGCATCAAAGGCCACGGCCTTCACTTTTCCATGAAACATTGTTCTCTCCTTAAGGAAAAATTTAATTACTGCCCTGCAACAAGTCAAATCCGGCAAAAAAAAGACACGGATCAGATTGAACCGTGCCTTACTGCTATGTGATGAAAAATCAGGCTAGATGGTCAGTGAAAGACCTATCGCTTCAGCCGGACAGACCTGCATACAGCTTCCGCACTCATCGCAACGGGAACCATCCACATAGTAAACTTCACCAGAAACGATAGCCTTAAAAGTGCAGGCTTCAAGACATTCACCGCAGGCTATACATTTATCAGGATCGATACGCGCCCCGGCTTCATTGTAGCCCTCGCCCCCGAAGGCAAAACGGGTACGCAGAACTTTGTGGTCGCGATGCTCCATTTCAAAATCAAAATCAAAAATCTCACCCTTGCCCTTATGGACACAGAAGAGCCTGATAGCGGGATACCGCTCATGATCTTCCAGCACATATTGATGAATGGGGTTCCCGGCTTCGGCTTTTTCCCGCAGTTCATCCATGGAAACTTCGCGGGCTTCCCCGGTGATTCTCAATGTGTATCCCGGAGAAAAATAGGGCTGGCCGTCCTTATTCTTCCCTTCTTTACGGCTGATGGGATAAATACCGCACATGGCAACCTGCGGGTTACCTTTAAGCTGACGGTAAAAAGGTTTCACGTCCATGGTCAGAAAATAAAGTCCTTCATCATCACCACCGCAAAGACTGATTATACGACTGTACATAGTTTCGCCATCAAGGGTAGTGAAGGTAAGGCAACCTATTTTCTCGGCTGCTTCAGCTATATCCTTCAAAGTCATAAGATTCCTCCTGTTTGCAAAATTCAATTGCAAACAGACTAGCCCGTCCCTTTGAAGTTACGAAGGCAAATTTATATCAATTGCTGGTACTTTCCTCTTACATGCTCACGGAATACCGACGGAGTAAATCCAGTCTCGCGTTTGAAAAATCTCCCAAAATACGATGGGTCCTCAAATTTTAACTTATAACAAATCTCAGAAACATTCATATCGGAATTTGCAAGCATGCGCTTAGCGGTAACAACAAGCTCGTTACGGACAATCTGCCCCGGTGTCATGCTGGTAATCTCCTTAATTACCGCACTAAGCCTGCTGACGCTGACGTTCATCATTTCAGCATAATCCTGAACCCGCAGTTGCGGACTATGATCACTGGCTACAAGCTTCTTGAATTCACGCACAATACGATTTTCCGACCTTGCTCCGGGCCGTTGCAAACGATCAGCAAACATGCGCTGCAAGCTGACCATCAAAATATGAAAATATGAACGAAGAACGGTCTCAAACCCCGGCTTGCGGGCACTGAACTCCCGGCAAAGGTTAGACATAATCCCGGACAATTCCCTCTTCTGCTCAGTTGAAAGCATGAACATGGGTGAATTGAGTACGCTGTTGAAAAATTCCAATTCAAAAACATTATGTACCGGAGCTTCCGGAGATTTAAGAAATTCATCAGTGAAAACCATAACAAAACCGTCAACTCCGCCTTCGGGATTCCACAAATGAAGCTGGCCCGGAGAAACAAAATACAATGAACCGGGAATAATATCATAGGTATCAAAATCTATGACACAGCTACCGCATCCCGAAGCGACATAATGCACTACATAAAAATCATGCAGATGCGGTTCACGAACATCACTGATGGGACATCCGGTCCCGTCAGTAAAGGGATAGATCTTGAAATTTGACTCAATGCCGAGCAATTCGTCAGCCTTATGGATTGTATGGTTCTCTTTCATGACTGCTGGATATCACCCCCGCCAACTCTTCATCAAGCGCAAAAAATGCACAAAAGTCAGCGCTTCGCAAATTTATAATTCAAGGCTGTCTTATTTTTAAGAATTAATTACTGACTTGAAACCGGAAAAGAGCTAAAATTCAATAAAAAGAAATTTTTCAATCTAAAACCCAAAAAATAGAATGAAGCAGCTTCGCTTTTTCATCATATTATTCATTACCTTGATTTCATTACCTGCCCATGCGGAAAATGTAATCAACTGGTATCATGCTGACTTTCCGCCATCAAGCATCATGAGCGGCAATCTGAAAGGTACGGGACATGAAAATTTACTGGAAAAAAAATTGCAGAAGGCCCTCCCGGAATACAAACATTTTGACCATACAGCCAACTATGGCCGCATACTCAAACAATTAAAAATAACAAACGGCTGCTGCGTAACTATGATGAAGACCCCCGACCGGGAAAAATACATAGAATTCAGTGAGCCGATTATGCTTTATCTATCCAACGGAGTTATCACCCTTAAATCTCAACTTAGCTATTTTAAACCATATATTGATGCCCACGGGTTTATTTCCATAAACAGGCTATTTCATAATTCCACCATGCGCATGGGCATTTCCAAAGGGCGCCGCTATGGCGGAAAAGTAGACAGCATAATAGACAGCAACACATATTCAAAAAAACTGGTGATTCATTATAAAGAAGACTTACTTGAATCCCTGTTGAAAAATATTCAGGCAAAGCGAAGTATTGACTACGCCATCGGCTACCCTCATGAACTGCAATGGCTTATTTCCCAAAATGCCGTAGAAGGTAAATTCATATTTATACCTATCCGTGAAATGCCAGAATATAATTTAAGCTACATGGGCTGCTCCAAAAACAAATGGGGCAAACGCATTATCTCCAAGGTAAACAAAATAATAAAAGGCCGTTACGAAGGTAAATATAAAAAAAGTTACCAGAAATATCTGCCAGCAGATCTTGTAGGCCTACATGAAAAGTGTGTTTCAAAAGCATTTTCTACGCATAGTAATTAATCATTCCACACATCTCGACATAAACTGGCCTATAAGCTACTATCAATCATCACTTTTTACTAATATTACCAGCAGCAAACGCTGCCAAAAATGGAGAACATATGGGAATTCTTGACGGATTAATGGGCAATGCTTCCGAAGTCAGCGTTGAAGATGTACAAGAAGAGCTCTCCCCCATTTTGGGAGACAGCGAACATGTAGAGCGGGCTTTCAAAGTCATCCGCGACATGTATGTTTTCACCTCCGGCAGGCTGATCCTCATTGACAAGCAGGGACTGACCGGAAAAAAGGTCGAATACATGTCCATACCCTACAAATCCATTTCCACCTTTTCAGTGGAAACAGCCGGACATTTCGACATGGACTCCGAGCTTAAAATGTGGGTTTCCGGCCGCCGCGATCCAATCACTAAGGAACTTAAAAAAGGCAGTGACGTTGTGGGGATTCAAAAGCTGCTCGCAAACAAAGTTCTGAAGTAGTTGCGCTTCAAATTCAATCTTTCAAAGCCTGCCGAATTCGGCAGGCTTTTTTGTGCCCGATAAAACTTGATTCCCGCCTTCTGAATCCATACACTCTGCCGCACGAACACAATTCCAACATAAGGATAGAAATATAATGGGATACAAAAAGACTAAAGAATGCCTCGACGCCCTTGAAGCCAAAGGGGACCTGCTGCGAATAGATCAGGAAATCGACCCTAATATTGAAGCCGGGGTTATTCAACGGCGTGTTTTTCAGACAGGAGGCCCGGCCCTGCTTTTCACCAATGTGAAAGGGTGTAAATTCCCCATGGCCGCTAATATTTTTGGCACAAAGGAACGCCTGAATTTTATTTTCCGCGATACCATCGAAACCGTTGAACGGCTCATGAAACTGAAAATGTATCCTATGGAAGCCATTAAACGGCCTTGGAAATATTTAGGCGCACCACGCACCGCTTACCACACCATGCCGCGCAAACTTTCCGAAGGTCCGGTTACCGCCAACGAAACCACCATAGCTGAGTTGCCACAGCTTAAATCATGGCCCATGGACGGCGGAGCTTTCGTCACCCTGCCGCAGGTTTATTCCGAAAGCCCGGAGAATCCCGGATTTGCAGGCTCAAACATCGGCATGTACAGGGTGCAGCTGTCCGGCAACGAATACAACAATACCGAGGTGGGGCTGCATTACCAGATTCATCGCGGTATCGGACACCATCATGCGCAGGCCCTTAAAAAAGGCGAAAAACTCAAAGTGAACATAGTTGTAGGTGGCGCGCCATCCATGACCATTGCCGCTGTAATGCCCCTGCCCGAAGGCTTGGCGGAAATTTTCTTTGCCGGATCACTGGGCGGGCACCGCATCCCCATGGTTATGCGCCCTAACGGATTGCCGGTTCCTGCCGAAGCTGATTTCTGCATCTGCGGGACCATCAGCAATGAACAGAAACCTGAAGGCCCGTTCGGCGACCATATCGGCTACTACAGCCTGACCCACGATTTCCCGGTACTCAAGGTGGATAAAGTATACCACCGCAATGACGCCATCTGGCCGTTCACAACAGTGGGACGCCCACCGCAGGAAGACACCATGTTCGGTGATTTTATCCACGAACTGACATCCGAGCTGGTGCCGTCTGTTTTCACCGGAGTCCATGAAGTACACGCCGTGGACGTAGCCGGAGTTCATCCGCTGCTGCTGGCAGTAGGCAGCGAACGCTACGTACCCTACGCAGAAGAACGCCAACCGCAGGAACTGCTGACCAACGGCATGGCACTGCTGGGCAACACTCAGACCGCTCTGGCAAAATACCTTTTCATCGGCGCGAAAGAAGACATGCAGCACGGCGAGAACTGCCACAACATCCCGGTTTTCTTCAAACACATGTTGGAACGCGCCAACCTGAAACGCGATCTGCATTTCATCACCAGAACCACCATTGATACTCTTGATTATTCCGGTATGGGCTTCAACGAAGGCTCCAAACTAATCTTTGCTGCCGCCGGATCAAAGAAAAGGGAGCTTTCCAAAGAGTTGCCCGAACTTCCCACCCTGCCTGATGGTTTCAGCGAGGCAAAAGTATTCGGTCCCGGAATAATGCTTATCAAGGGACGCAAAAGCGAAACCGCACGCGGGAACGGCGATCCGCAAATGGAAAGGCTCGGAGAAGCTCTCAAGCACGCCAAAGGCATTGAAGGGTTCCCCATGATCGTAGTTGTGGATGATCCTGATTTCACCGCCAAAAACTGGGAAAATTTTATTTGGGTAACTTTCACCCGCTCCGACCCGGCAACAGATATCTACGGAGCCGGAGCCTTCACCAAGGCCAAGCACTGGGGAGCAGAAAAAGCCATTATCATCGATGCCAGGATGAAATCATATCAGGCACCGCCGCTTGAACCCGACCCGGAAGTAGAAAAGCGGGTTGACGCACTGGCTGCATCCGGTGGACCTCTTTATGGGGTGATATAAAGAAACTCGGCAACTCAAAAACTCCCCGGCTCAACCAAGCCGGGGAGTTTTGAAATTCATATCACGACAAACCGTCTCTTACTTCCCAATCCCCTGTAATCCATACTTGCTTTTCAATTTCTCAAGCCGACCATCGGCGTCCATTTCTTTCAGGGCTGAATCAATCCTTTGAATAAGCCGCTTGGTCTTATGGGTGTGGTTGCCGAAAATATAAAATCGCAATGACTTAACTCCGGGCATGGGAACACAACCGATCCCTGTCATATCAACCCCCTTCAATCTGGCGCGAGAGCCTACTATCTGCTCAAATCCGATTGCCAGCTCAAATCGATATTTTCCAAGCATTTTGAGCATAGTTTCAATATCCTTAGCACCCATCTGAACTTTGGAAGTATCGAATGGGTAGACCTTATAATTAAACCCGTAAACCCCGCCCAAAGAATATTTATTTACATCTAAAACTTTCTTTATCTCCGGTCCATGGGGGAACCTGTCTTTGAGATAATACAAAACATTATCAAGATGATAGATTTCATTTGAAAATAAATAACTCTGCAAACGAGGAGAATCCTTGCTGCCGTCAAGAACAAGATCAAGCTCGTTGTTTCCAAGCATAGCCAGACATCTTTTCCACGGCAGAGCCACTAACTTCAACTCGTCATCAGGGGTACTGAAAACCTCCTTGAGAAAATCAACCGTAAAACCTTTTAGTTTCAAAGAGTCATCAGGAGTGGTATAACAATATGGAGACCAGTACCCTGATCCGCCGACCCTGATTTTCTCAGCTCCTGCGATTGATGTGGGCAATATGAGAAAAATTATCGACCAGATAAGATATCGCATTCTAACTCCATGCCTTCGGCATATTTACAACACCATCCTGAGCATACCTAATCGCTAAGTTTTTAACCAGTATGTTTGCTATATTTCACTCAGCCCGCAGCTCGTTATGACCGGAATAATTTATGCATAAGTTATACTAAAAACCAAAAAAGAGTCAAAATATTGCCTCACAGGGGGCAGCCATGGTTAAACAACATCGAAACAATTTATTTAATGACTGTGATTTAAGTGTCATACTTGAAAACGTATGCAACAGCATCATTCCACAGGTGGAAACTATCCCCGAGAAGGAATTTCTTTCCTCTTCTGATTCCGAACTGGTGGAAAACATCATCGGTCAAAATTCAATCAAACAAATCACCCTGCACGAAGAAAAAATCCACATGCGCAAGCCTGCCCTGTGCAGAATAACACCTGCGGGCAAAGTATATCGCCCTGTAGACGGACAAGACCCGCCTAATTTGAAAGACGGCATGATCACGCAGGTAGAAATCCCCTATTCCGGCGACAAAAGACTTCTGGTAAGCAGGCCGAGCATGCATTACGCACACGGCGGTCCCAGCTTTACCATCAAAAAAGACCGCATAATAAAATATTATGTCAGGCCCCTTTATTCCGACCCGAAATCATTCAAAAACCATTTTTTGCGCAATTATGAAAGAATAAATCAATATCTTGCATGGCAGGCCCATGATATCGCTTTTTTTGATAAGAAATTGCGCAAGCTTGTGCTCACTGCTGTTTCAAAAAGACGTGACAGGAACAATACAATTGATCTGCGTCTCGCACCCAAGCCCGGTGCAACGGAATTCAATCCCGTGCATGTGCGGCGCAAACTTGCCTCCCTTCCTGACCATTCAGCAAACAACGGAACACCTGTCATTTCCGATGAGGATTTCATCAAGGCAATCCGTGTACTGCGCCATACAGGCAGCAGTTTTGAACGCACACCTGCTATTTACAGCGTCCACAATGATCAGGATTTGCGCAACATACTGGTCTCAAACCTGAATACCCATTTTGCAGGAGAGAATAACAAAGACATATTTAAACGTGTAGGAGTAAATGGATTTACTGTGTCCGTCACTGAACAGCAGGCCCTCATAGGAAAATGTACAACATGGCACTGCGAAGAAGGATTCATCCATCACCTTAATACTCTGTTTCAAGAGGAAATATGCCGATCATGCAAAGTAGCATTAGCCATATTCAACAGAACAGAGCACGACTTCGCATCACTCCTAAAGAATATCCGCGAAACACTTATGGAACACCCGTACATGGTAAAACTTGAAAAAGAATTTGCTGAAAATGAATGGCATACTATAATGAATACCCAAGACGACCTGACGAATCACCACTGGGTCCATCTGATGGTCTTTAACCTCTACTTCAAAAAAAAGGAGGACTCTCCCCACCTGACTGAAGAAGAACGGGAATTTCTTGCTAAACTTTGATAAAATAAGCCCTCTGTGTTGAACACAAAGGGCCTTGCTGAAAAATTTTTAATTCGTTTTACGGCTCCTGTCATATTCAGTTAGAGAATCCGGCAACTGATACAACCACCTGAAAAGCCCGTTTACCGACAATCCTACAGGCGATTGTCCGATCCCGCCCCTTTCTGCCAGCAAAACCCCGAACAAACGTACCACTTCCGCATGACTTTTCTGTCCGGTTCTGCCACCGTCAATATCAGCGATCAAGCGGTTAAGACTACTCAGAAGCTTCAGCCCCAAAGCATCCTCGGGCAGAAGCCGCACCGCCAGCCCGGTATGCAGCTGCCGCAACTTGGACACCGCTGCATACGCTGCTTTATCGTTAGCGCACCCGCCATACTGCCGCGGAGTATGGTTGGTAATCAACAAGGCCATCTTACGTATTTCCTTGCGCCACTGTTGAAATTCCTTATCTGCAAACCTGCTCTGCTCTCTAGCCTGCACCAAGGCATAAGCAAGACAAAATCCCCCGATTCCCGCTAAAAGCACCGCCCACGCATCGCTCATATTCTCCTCGCATCAGCTTACGTTTATTGATTTATTTAATCAGAATTATTTCACGTGCACGATTTTTTATCAATTGTAAAAAAACAAACATGTTTGTTGCAGATACGAATAAAAAAACAAAAGGCACGGACAAACATCCGTGCCTTTTTTAGTGCAGAAACTCAAAAATTTACTGCTTCTTTTTCCACTCTTCCCATTCTTTTTTGCTCAATTTACCATCCTTATTCAGGTCTGCTTCACGCATAATACGCCCGGCATTAAGAGGGTAAACCTTGATAATCTCGGAACGGATAACGGTCTTACTGCCATCTTTATCGATATCAACAAAAGCACGGGCAAAACGGATTCGCTCCATATCGTAGTAAAGAGCCTTGGCTTTACGGCCGCTTTCAAGATTATAGAGAGACATGTTCTCTTTACCGGTCAAAGTTCCCAGAGTGTATCCCGCATCATGTTCAGCAAAATAGAGACTGACATTGTCAGCACCGATAACACCGCTGAACCCTTCAGTAATAAGATTTTCCTTGTTTTCGGCAAACCATGCTTTCTCACCGGAGAAAAGGTTTCCTTCCTGCTTTTTAATTACAAAAACAGCCTTATGTTCTTTAATATTTCCGTCTTTGGTGATCATCTTGACCATACCGACCCATGTTCCGCGCAGCTCAGGACATCCGTCAGCAAAGGCAAAAGAGCCCATCAGCACCAGAGCGAGAAGAACAACGCTGCAACCTAGAAACTTTTTCATTTTATCTGCCTCCCAGATTTCAAAATTAAAGATACTACACTTATTTAGCAAAGAAACGAATACGTCAACCCATTCCCGCAAAAACACTCATTGCCAATAAAAAAAGGGCAGCCCGTATGGACTGCCCTTTGTTCTTTCGATTCTAGATCCCCTTAAAGGTGGGAAACAACCTTGCCAAGAAAATCCTTGAGTCTCGGATTCTTGGGATTGGCGAAAACCGCAGAGGGATCGCCTTCTTCCTGAATAATACCTTCATCAATGAAAATGAGACGATCAGCAACTTCCTTGGCAAATCCCATCTCGTGTGTAACCACGATCATGGTCATACCTTCCTTGGCAAGTTTCTGCATAACTTCAAGGACCTCACCGACCAGCTCCGGATCGAGTGCGGAAGTGGGTTCGTCGAAGAGAATAACCTTGGGCTGAAGAGCCAAAGAACGGGCAATTGCTACACGCTGCTTCTGTCCGCCGGAAAGCTGTTCAGGATAATTGCGGGCCTTATCTTTTAGACCGACCTTCTCCAGCAGCTTAAGGCCGAGTTCATCAGCATCGCTCTTGGACATCTTACGAACCTTGACGGGACCGAGAGTCACGTTTTCAAGGATGGTCATGTGCGGAAAAAGGTTGAACTGCTGAAAAACCATACCCGCTTCGGTGCGCACTTCGTTAATATTTGTGGACGGGGCCATGATATCGTGCCCGTCTACAATGATGGTACCGGATGTGGGTTCCTCAAGCTTGTTGATGCAACGCAAAACAGTGGATTTACCGGACCCGGAAGGCCCGATAATACAGACAACTTCGCCGGACTCAACCTTGAGGTCGATTCCCTTGATAACTTCAAGCTTCCCGAAACTTTTATGAAGGTTCTTAATTTCAATCATGTCACTACCTCCGGGAAGTATTGAGCTTTTTCTCTATACGGCGCATTACGAATGCAATGGAAAGGGTCATAGCCAGATAAACACAGGCAACGGAAAGATACACCTCAAAGGCCCGAAAGTTCACGGAAGTGATCTCCTGCCCAGTTCTCATAAGTTCACCGACACCGATAACCATGAGCAAAGAGGTATCTTTGAGACTGATAATGAACTGGTTGCCAAGTGGCGGAATCATACGTTTAAGTGCCTGCGGCCAGATAACATAGCGCATGGTCTGCGCGTTGGTCAGGCCGATGGAACGCCCTGCCTCAAACTGTCCTTTATGAATGGACTGAACCGCCCCGCGGACGATCTCAGCAATATAGGCACCTGAATTGACTGCGATAATAATAATACCGGCGGTGATAGGCGGAATGCGCACCCCGAGAGCCATGGGGACCCCATAATAAAGGAACATGGCCTGAACAAGCATGGGCGTACCCCTGATGGCTTCAACATAAACCCCGGCAATCTTTCTAGTGAAAAAATTGCGGGAAAGCTTCATCAAACCTGCTGCGCTTCCAAGTATAAATCCAAGAAATAGACCGCCGATGGTAATCTCAATAGTAAGCTTGAGACCACGCATGAGCATGGGAAATGTGTCCCAGAAAACTGTAGTGTCAAATGCGAATGCCATTAGGACCTCTGTTTAAAAAATAATTAGGGGCGGCTATATAGCCGCCCCACAAAACACATTGGAATAGTTGTAAATAAATTATTTAGGCTCAGTACCGAACCATTTTACGTACAGTTCGCGGTAGGTACCGTCTTTGCGCAGGTCTTTGAGGGCTGCGTTAACCTTGGCAACAAGATTGCTACCTTTGGGGAAAGCAATACCGTACTGCTGGCCGTTGTAGAGAGGACCGACAACTTTAACCTGACCTTTACCGGCCTTGCGCATGAAGTCTGCAATAACGGGGGAGTCGAAGATAACCGCATCAGCACCGCCGGTCATGAGTTCCATGAACATAGCGTCGTTGTTGGGGTAAAGCTTAACTTCCTTGGCGTTTGCAGTTTTAGCGAAATCAGCGGAAGAGGTGCTCAGCTTGGTGGAGATGATCTTACCTTTAAGATCTTCAATGCTGTTAATGGAGTTTTCGTCCTTTTTAACGAGAATGAGCAGACCGGAATTGTAGTAGCCGTCGGAAAAATCGACAACTTTAGCGCGCTCAGGCTTGATGGTAATACCGGCGATACCAACATCAATCTGGTTGGACTGGAGACCGGGAATGATGCCGTTGAAGTCCATGGGCTGCAAATCATAATCAACACCGATCTTCTCAGCGATAGCTTGCCAGAGCTCAACGTCAAAGCCGGTGTGCTTTCCGGTAGCAGGATCTTTAAATTCAAAAGGAGGGAAGCTGGTGTCACAGGCAACAGTAAGTTTACCTGCGAAAGCAGTTCCGACCATGGTCGCGGTAATCAGAGCGGCAACGATTATTGAAAGCAGTTTTTTCATGAATCCTCCAAGAATGAGACATCGTTTCTTAAAAACCTTCATCAGATAAAAAAATGAAGATAGACCGATCAACAAGTAAATAATCAATCGATTATTTGTCGAAGTAGGAAAATTTAGCACCATTTTATGCTAAATTCAAGACATTGCCCGCACAACCATCACATTAGAAATCAAATCAAAAACAAAACAAAGGATAACACATCAGGAATACAGGCATTTTAAATGCAAACGTTCACCTGATCGACCGATCAATTCGAACCCGACTAAAACCAAAATAACAATACCCACGCGCCTAACTATTTCAACTATACCTTGACACTTTTTGCTTCAAAAACTCCACAAAAACAGAACAGTTTTTTCGGCAAGACCTACACAAAATCGCACAGCTGCCCTACTTTTTAATCCCGAATTGCAGAAATATAAATTTACTGCTGACAATCATACTATATTAATGTAGTGATCTTCTGCCGACAGAAACACGAACTGAGACAGACTTCTCACGCTTTCTTTTTTAACAAGAAATAAGCAAAACCAGCCTCTTTGAACCGTTTCGCGAATCAAATTAGACAATTTTGTAATATTTTTTTCACCCATTTCACTCGCAAGCAATTTAATTCACAATTTTGTAACACAACAGAACCTCACACATACTCTATTCTACATTTTTGTAAGAAACATCTTCGTGACGAAAGGACAAACCATACATAACCAACCTAAATACTTACCTTTATGAACAACGGCATGACTAGTGCTAAGTTCCGAACAGACTTGATGATAGCCCAAAATTCTCCGCCAAGCGGAGGTCACCATTTAATAGATTCAAGGAGTTTTCTCTAATGAGTTCCAACCTCTCCCGCCAGAGTGCGATCACCGCAGTGACCAACTACTCTACCCCTGAAGCTTCCTTCAGCTTTGCCGATACAAAACCCACCGAACTCTTCGGCTGCAACGTCTTCAACGACAACGTAATGAAGGATAGACTTCCGAAAAAAGTCTACAAATCCCTGAAAAAAACTATTGAAGAAGGTGCAAAACTTGACCCTTCCGTTGCAGATGCAGTCGCAAACGCAATGAAAGAATGGGCCATGGAAAAGGGTGCTACTCATTACACACACGTTTTCTACCCCCTGACCGGCTCAACTGCTGAAAAACACGACGGATTCCTTTCTCCCGATGGACAGGGTAACGCTATTTCCGAATTCGAAGGCAAGCTGCTTATTCAGGGTGAACCTGATGCATCCAGCTTCCCCAACGGCGGCCTGCGCGCAACCTTTGAAGCACGTGGCTATACCGCATGGGACGTAACCAGCCCCGCATACATTCTTGAAAACCCCAACGGAACTTTCCTGTGCATCCCCACAGCATTCATCTCCTGGACAGGAGAAGCTCTGGATAAAAAGACTCCGCTGCTCAGAGCCAACCAGGCTATTAACACTTCCGCACAGCGAGTCCTGAAAATTTTCGGTGATGATTCCGGCAACCGCGTTGTTTCCAACGCCGGTCCAGAACAGGAATACTTCCTCATCGACAGAAACTTTTTCTTCGCGCGTCCCGACCTTCAGATGGCAGGCAGAACCCTGTTCGGTGCCAAGCCCGCTAAAGGTCAGGAACTTGATGATCACTATTTCGGCGCAATCCCCCGCCGCGTACTCTCTTTTATGATGGATGTTGAACACCAGCTCTACAAACTCGGTGTACCGGTTAAGACCCGTCACAACGAAGTTGCTCCCGGCCAGTTCGAAATCGCTCCTGTCTACGAACACGCCAACGTTGCAACCGATCATAACCAGATGATCATGACCACACTCAAGGGCGTGGCTAAAAAACACGGCATGGCCTGCCTGCTGCACGAAAAACCTTTCGCAGGAATAAACGGTTCCGGTAAACACCTCAACTACTCCCTAAGCTGCAACGGACACGGTTCCCTGTTTGATCCGGGCGAAAACCCCACAGAAAACGCACAGTTTCTCATCTTCTGCGCTGCTGTAATCCGCTCCGTACATAAATACAGCAAACTCCTTCGCGCAGTAGTTGCCACCGCTTCCAACGATCACCGTCTCGGCGCAAACGAAGCCCCTCCGGCAATCATATCTATCTTCCTCGGCGACCATCTTTCCGAAATCTTCAATAAGATTCAGGAAGGAGACTCCCCGACCCCTACTTCCACGGGCTTCCTCAAGGCTGGAGTAGACACTCTGCCTCCGCTGCCCAGAGATGCAGGTGACCGCAACCGTACCAGCCCCTTTGCTTTCACCGGTAACCGTTTTGAATTCCGGGCAGTTGGCTCAAACTCCTCCATTGCCGGACCTCAGGTTGCCATCAACAGCATCCTTGCCGAATCCCTCGACTTCATCGCAGATGAACTGGAAGCATTCATGGGTGGTGACAACTCCAAACTCACCGATGCTGTAAACAAAGTCATCAAAGACATCATGGACAACCATGGTCAGATCGTTTTCGACGGCGACGGCTACTCTGATGAATGGCACAAAGAAGCAGTTGAAGAGCGCGGCCTGCCCAACCTGCGTACCTCCGCAGACGCAATTCCCGAAATCTCTTCACCTGAAGTTGTTGAAATGTTCACCAAATACAGTGTCTTCACCAAAGAAGAACTGGACAGCCGTACTGAAATCTACCTCGAACAGTACAATCAGGCTATCGTGACCGAAGCGGCACTGGTAACCAAACTCGCCAAGACTCACATTCTCCCCGGCGCAGTTCGCTACCAGAAAGAGCTGGCTGAAACCTGCGCTGCAATGAAAACAATCGGCGTAGAATTCACCACCGGAACCCTCGAAGATCTGACCGCTAAACTTCGCGGCATGCAGTTTGCCAACATTGAGCTTGAAAAGATCATGGAAGCCAAACCTGAAGGTGATATCAACGAAGAAGCAAAATACCTCTGCTGCACCGCACTTCCTGCAATGCTTGAAGTTCGTAAGTACGCAGATCAGCTCGAAGAAGTTGTTGCAGACGACCTCTGGTGCCTGCCCAGCTACTCCGAAATGCTCTTCATTAAATAAGATAACTTACTCCCATATACGTAAGACAAGAAAGGTCCCCACTTCGAAAGAAGTGGGGACCTTTTGTTTTTCGCATCCCTCTTTACAAAATCTTAATATAATATATACCCGTAATCACTAGTCGGGGTAAATTATCTGCATGGAGGAACGATGCTTAAAAAAACACTGATATTGATGTTACTGACCTGCCTTTGCGCATTCACAGCCAACGCCATGTCTCCCCTTACAGGGGATCAAGTTGAAAGAGTTGTTAAAACACTGGAGCAGTTGGACCCGATCATGGAACAGATGGAAGAAGAACTGGAAGAGTCCGGTGAAAGCGATTCCGATCCTCTTGATCCTGAAATGCTGCATAAAGAGTTTGCCATGCTCTACGGCTACACCCCGCAAGCAAAAAGAATCATTGAAGCAAACGGCTTCACCTACAAAACATGGCCTGAAACGGCAGGACGTGTTGTCAAAGCATTTGCATCCATTGCCATGGAAGAAGATGGAAACGCAGGCATGGCTGAGCTTGAAGCTGCAATCGCCCAGATGGAAGCTGATCCGAACATGACCCCGGAACAAAAAGCAATGTTTAAAGAACACATGCTATCATCCATGAAAACTGCCAAAGCCATGATGAAAGCACCCGCTGAAGATGTGAAAATTGTGCGTCCCTACTTTGATAAGCTTTCCAGTACCATGGAATAAAAATTCCTAACCCAAGAAACTAAAAAGCCGGAATCTCAATCGACATGAGATTCCGGCTTTTTAAGTGCAAAAATGACTTTTAAAATTACTTCTTATTTTCTTCTATCTGCTGTACATCCTCACGCTTGATCGTTGTTTCCTGACCGTCAAGATTCTCATAAGTGTACGTATTAGAATCTTTGTTAAATTGCGGATTACCGACACTTACCGCTGTAGAGCCATCTGTTTTGGTAATTGTGTGGTGCTTTGAGCCGCAACCCGCAAAAACCAGCAATCCCGCACACAACAAACCCGCAATAAAAATATTTTTCATATCCCACTCCTTGTAAGGTTTGAATGAAGCCTAGCAGATTATTGTAGATACAACAACGGACTCGATTTATTATTCCATTTCCTTCAGCACATGCCCGATCTTAAGAGCCTTCTCAGTAAAATCATTTTCCAACCGTTCAGTATCTCGCGCTATAATCGCGGCCACATCCCGTGCTTCATACTTGGATTCCAGCTTGATCACATTTCCTGCCCCACTGCCACGGGCGGCACGGCTGATCGCTGCGGCAGAACCGGATTTACGTTTATGCTTCACCTGCAATGTTCCCTGATACACTGCTGATTTTCCGGCAACAGCAAGCATCAGGTCATGATCCAGATCATCATATTGAGTAGGCGAATAACGCAGGTCAAAATCACCGCTCTGTTCCAACACAGACTGCCTGAAAAGATGGAAACACCCGGTAACCGACACACAGGGACGGCAATAGTCAAACTGCCCGTAATCAAGATCCTGATTGTACGGGTCCAGATATGCAAATTCAAAACTGCGGAGTACATCTTCAAAATCCGCTGGGGTCTCCCGCAGATGCAGGTCGGCATGTTGAATAACTTCCTGCTGATCTTCATTGACAACTTTGCAGCCCCAGACCCCCGCATCAGGGTAAGACTCAACTGCCGCGCTGAAATGAGCCTGCCAGTCAGCGGGAATTAAAGCATCATCATCAAGATAGGCCACATAATCATAGAGCTTCAACTCATTCATATTTTTAAGCCAATTGCGAGCCGCAGGAGCACCAACATTTACCGGAAGATCAATGCGGCGAAATCTATCACCAAGCCTGTCCTGCCAGCGAGCCATAACATCGGAGGTATGGTCGGAACTACCGTTATCAAGGGCAAAAATATGCACGTTATCAAGCGGTGATTCCGCAAGCGAACTCATGGTTGCATCAAAATCATCAGCCTTGTTGAAGGTATAGAGACATACCGCAACCTGACCGCCCAGCATATCTGCACCGCCGCTGCCGAGTAAACGCTCGTAAACCTTAAACCACGTATTGACCTGCCACGGGCGGGCAGTCATGCGATCCCGCCAGAGAATCATGGCTTCATCACGCCTGCCCATGCGGTCGACACTTTCAGCCAAACGCAATAGATTTTCACCAAGGATAAGCGCGCCGCCGGAAGTGTCAGAATAAATAGTTTCAGCCTGTCCGTAATCACCGGAACAGAAGGCAATATCCCCGGCATATTTATTCAGCACCATATTCATGGATGTAGGCCAGTCGCGGGAAAGGGCCGCACTGGCGACCTCGTGCCGACCCAAAAAGAAAGCCAGATCAAGCAGATGGGAAAGCCAAAAAAGATTTTCCGGTTCCCGTTCAGTCTGTTTGGAAAGATAATCAAGAAGCTTATCTTTATCATCCCTAGAAACAAGACGTTGCAGGTAGCCCAGATTTTCAGGAATAGCACTATTCGTCGCGATCAGTGACATGGTTTCCACCAACGGTGCAGGCAGAAAGCTAAGCTGTTTATTGATTGCCAGCAGGTTGGAAGCCAGTTGCCCGTCCAAGGGGCTGGATTCCCATGCGGCAAGAAGCATATCCACTCCTAAATCAATAAGCGTACTTTTCTCGCGGCTGCTCTCAGCACTGTTGATGATCCGATTGGCAGTCTCCATAAGATGAGGTTTGCCATGCCCGGAAACCAGAAGCCTGTAGCGGGAAGCGCTGTCTAAAAATCCCCAGAATTTACCTGACATAATTTAATTCCTACCCGAATGTTTGACGCATTTTTTCCAGCAACGTGGAAAGCCTGTGTTCATAGGTATGTTCAGCCATAATTCTTTTACGTGCGGCTGCGGTGATCTTGGCCCGCCCCGCATCATCAGCCAGCCATTTTTCCAGCAGCGGACCGATATCGGAAATATCATTATACGAAATAATTTCATTACCCGGCTCAAAAAGAGCTTCCATCTGCTCCCGGTGATCGGTGAGCACAAAGCCGCCGCAGGCCGGGACATCAAATACCCGCTGGTTCACTGCGCCCTTCATCTGTCTGCTGGTGCAGTTAAATCCTATTTTGGACATGGGATAAAACGCGGGCAGATCATTATAGTAATCCAAAGAAGGCAGATAGCGCCAGTTTCCTTTTTCCAATAACTCATGCCAGCCCTCATCACCCACAATAAGCGGTTTAAACGGCAGCAATTCACGCACACAGGACAGGCGGTATCGGCGCGTGGCCTCCCATGTGATTAAACCTTCAAAGGAAAGTCTGTTCTCGTCAGTGGGTAAATTTTCAATCTTTTCAAGCAACTCAGGATGGGAATTACGCAAAAATTCTTCCACGGAAAGTTCGGCCCGCTCACCGAATTCAGTTGCCAGCTCCGGCACCTTCTGCTGTAAATCAGCATCAAGCTCGCTCAGCCGCAAATACTTATCCACCGCATGGACCATGGAATTACCTAGAAAAGAAACATCCGCCCGCCATTCCTCAAGCCCGGAGAGCCCCGGCTTAAAACGCCCGACATCCGTTGCCAGCGGCAGATAAAAAACATTCTCAAACCCCTTCTCACGCATGATCTCCAGATTTCCGGCATCATAAGTAAAGATAGCGGTCAAATCGGGAAGCACGTCAGCGTAGCGGTAGAGGATCAAATGCGGATTATCCACAAACCATGAAGCCAGCGGCAGTTTCAATTTAAGCAACAGATCAGTAAGTTTACCTTCCCGGTCAACTCCGAAATGATTCACGGTCAGAGCAAAATCGGGCTTGAATTCCACCACCGTGCGCAGCAGATCTTCCACAAAACCGTCCCGCACAGTATCGCCTGTGCCGATATCCACACTGCGAAATTCTATACCCAGCCGTTCCAGCGCAGCGGTAATTTCTCCCATCAAAAAATAGGTACGATGAAAGAAAAGCACTTTCGGCTTTTCATTACGAAATTTAGGATAGGAAACCTCGGACCAGAAATCCACTGGCTCGGAATCCTTCTCATCTTCAAGGGTGTTACCGATAGCAAGATACCATTCACGATCCAGTCGCTGATACAAAGGGATTTTAACCAGCTCCAGCGGACCGTTTCCATTCTCAGCACGCCACTTACGAACCTGTTCCAGAACCTGCACAGGATCACCGCTGAGCCACGTAACCTGTGGATGATCCCGGAATTTATCCGCCCCGGAAACCTCAGCAATCAAAGGATCATTATCCAGCACAACCACCGGGCCGGATTTCAGCAATTCCTCGATGCATACACCAAGCCCTGCGCCAAGCAGCACAGGCAGTTTACCGGGAGCAACAGACTCAGCAAGACCGTGTTCACGTTCTGCCCCTTTACGTCCCCAGAGGTGCCATTTCTTGCCGTCCACATGGATGCGCACGTCCGCAACGCTATCCTGATCCATCACAGGTTCAACAGTATAAGCTAGTTTCGACATATTGATTATGTATGTCATTACAGCATGCTATGACAATGCTTGATTGATATTTTTTTGGATAAGAAATGAAGAGTTTACGGACCGGCCTTTCATTCGTTATAGCTGGCGCAAACGTGATTTCAAAATTTAAAAATATATAAATAGAAAAATTATGATCAATAAAGCACTACAGACCGAAAGCACTATGAATTTTCTGGACATGGAAACATGGGAAAGAGCTGAACATTTTACCTTTTTTCAATCTCTATGTACCAGCCGCTACGGCTTCACAATTCAGCAGGATGTGACCGAACTTTTCAATTACCGCAAAGAAAAAAACAACGGGTCCGCAAAAATCCGATTCTCATCCATGCTCTATTATCTGGCCACCCGCGCAGCTAATGAAGTTCCGGAATTCCGCACCCGTATCGTGGATGGCAAGCCCGCAATTTTCGATGTGATTCATCCGGCATTCACCTACATCCCCAAAGGACGCAGCCTGCACGCAAACTGCCTTTGCCGACTTGGACAGGATTTCAGCGAAACAGCGGCAAACATCGAAGTTGCCCGCCAGAGTGCAGATGAAAAACCGACTCTCACCCCCGCAGGCGGCGAGAAGCCGAATCTGTTCTATTTCAGTGTGGTAAACGGAGTCGCTTTCACATCCGCCAGCAACCCTTGGGGGAATTGCAATACAGATTCAGTGCCGCGAATCCTGTTCGGGCAGGTCACTGAAAATGAATCCGGTAAAAAGATCATGCCCGTATCTGTGGAGGCATTACACGGTCTCATGGATGGCAAGCATTTTGGAGATTTTTTCAGTAAATTTGATATGATGTGCAAGGAACCGGAGGAGTATTTGTAGATGCCTCCGGCGGCTGGGGAAGAGAAAACTTTTGCAAAAGTTTTCCCTTCCCCAGACCCCATCCCTTTCAAAACCTTTTAATAAGCTTCGCATATAACGCGATCAAACGTCACAGAAAATAATACTTACCGTGAAGCGAGTTCTCTAAGAAAAATAGCCTTCTCCCCCGCCTTCTTCTGCTTCACAGCATATTCAGCGCGATACGCAGCACGTTTATCCGGGAAGGATTCATAGACTTCCATGGTCGCAGGAAGACGGCAGCGGGTATACTTCGCGCCCTTGCCGGAATTGTGTTCTTCCAATCTACGCGCGGGATCGGTGGTTACTCCGCAATATAAAGAATTGTCGCTGCAACGCAGCAGATATACGTACCATGTGCTCATAAATCGGGCATAGCTGTTAGTTCCGGCACGGTCAAAACTTTATTCACAAACTATATTTACGGATTAAGTCCCGATAGCACCCATTTAACCTTGCATTCAGGAGCTTCTACATATATTTTAACTCGCTTTCTTAATTCTTCCCCTCCAACAGCCCTCTCTTCCCTAATAGGGATTCCAAAGGGGCTTAGTCCCTTTGGCCGCCGGAGGCGAAATCAGATCATCAAAATCGCGTAGCGAATCAAAATAATTTGCCTTTACTTGAGAGAACAAATGCCCAGAATTACTATTTCATCCCTTGAAAAATCATATAATGGGGAAGACCTTTTCAGCGACCTTTCGTTTGAAGTGTCCGCCGGAATGCGCCTTGCCGTAGCCGGTCCCAACGGTTGCGGTAAATCCACCCTGCTCAAGCTCATTGCCGGAAAGATTGAACCGGACGCAGGAGTGCTTTCCATTTCCAAAGGTGCGCGCCTCGGCTATGTGGCGCAGGAACTGACCGGGGAAATTCTTGAAAACACCCTACTCAGTTGGGTGCTCTCCGCGCTGCCTTCCTGGAATACACTCTGGGAGCAATGGGAAGAAGCCGGACAGAAGAATGATCAGGCTCACATGGAAAGACTGTCTGAAAAGCAGGCAGAACTTGAACACCAGTTCGGATATAACCCCGAACACAAGGCCCGTACCATCCTGACCGGACTGGGCTTTTCCGAACATGACCTGCTCAGCAAGATTAAAGAACTTTCCGGCGGCTGGCGTGAACGCGCCAAGCTGGGCCGTGTCCTGCTCCAAGGTGCGGATTTGCTCCTCTTGGACGAACCCACAAACCATCTTGATCTCGAAGCTGTTGAATGGCTTGAAAGCTACCTGCTCTCCTTCCGGGGCGCGGTAATTTATGTGGCCCATGACCGTATCTTTCTGGACAAGGTCGGTACCCATGTACTTTTTCTCGGGGCCGGGCGTCCGCAAGTCAGGCGCGGAAATTTCACTGAATTTCTTAAATGGCAGGCAGAAAACGCAGAGCAGCGCAGCCGCGAAGCTGCCAAGCTTTCCGCACGTATTGAAACTGAGAACTCATACATCAACCGCTTTCGAGTAAAGGCCCGCAAGGCCGCACAGGCACAGTCCAAAATCAAGAAAGTTGAAAAGATGTCCAAGGAGCTCAATAAGATTAAAGGTGAAGCCGAACTCAACCGTTCCGGCAGAACTTTGAGCTTCCGCCTCCCACCCACTGCGCGCGGAGATAAAGCCGCCATCAGTGTGGTTGATCTTGAATTTTCATATGACGGCAAGCCGCCGTCCCTCTGGCCGCTGCTTAATTTCCAGCTTTTCCGGGGTAAAAAGGTTGCCCTTGCCGCTCCGAACGGGGCCGGTAAATCCACCCTGCTCAAAGTGATCATGGGGATGCTCGAAGCCAACGCAGGATTTGCTAAAGTAGGACAGAACACCTCATTGGCTTATTTCAGCCAGCACCAGAGCGACATCCTGCGCGATGACATGACTGCGCTTTCCGAAATCCGCCGCCTCTGCGATCCTGACACAACCGAAGAACAGCTTAAGAGTGTACTCGGCTTGTTCCTGCTGGGCGAGGGCTATTTCGAACGCAAGGTTTCCGCACTTTCCGGTGGAGAAAAAAACAGGCTGATTCTCGCATCACTTTTCCTGTCACGGGCCAACCTGCTTATTCTTGACGAACCCACCAACCATTTGGACCTCGAAAGTCGGGAAGGATTGATCCGGGCCTTGAAGGATTATGACGGAACTCTTTTCTTTGTAGCGCATGACCGCTACCTGCTCGGAGAAGTCGCCGACGAAATATGGGCTTTGAACGACTCTGGATTTGATACTTTTCATTCTTTTAAAGAATACGATGATCATCGTAAGGAAAAGCTAGCAGCACCCGCAGCCCGATCCGAATCCGCTGATTCAGGTGACAGCCACAAGCCAGCCAAGCGCAAGCTGAGCAAAGAAGACAAACGGAGACAGGCTGAAATCCGCAATGCCCTGTACAAGGAACTCAGGCCCAAGACCGCCGAGTATGAAAAGCTCGAAAAAGACCTTGAAAAGACCTTGGAAGATCAGGCAACCATGGAAGAGAAGCTCAACGATCCTGAGCTGTACAGCGACGGAGCCGCAGCAGTGGAGCTAAATTCCCGCTACACCGAAACCTGCGCATGGGCCGACGAGCTGATGGAAAAGATGGCTGTTCTCGAAGAAGAAATCGCCGAACTGGAAGAACGCAAAAAGCAGCTTTTGGAAGAAAATTAAGATGCCTCCGGCGGCTGGGGAAGGGAAACTTTTGCAAAAGTTTCCCTTCCCCAGACCCCATCCCTTCAAAACCTTTTATTAAGCTTCGCTCTAAAAATTCTTAAATCTGTTGTTAATCATGAGCAAGACAAAACCAATTGAAGTAGTTGCTGGTGTTATCTGGAAAGAGGGCTTGTTTCTTTCCGCTGAACGCCCGAAAGGCAAAGATTACGCAGGCTGGTGGGAATTTCCCGGCGGCAAAGTTGAAATAAACGAATCACTGGGTGATGCGCTGGTGCGTGAACTACAGGAAGAACTGGGCATAACTCCCACAAATTTTGACTTTTGGATGGAAAAAACTGTAGAGTACCCCGAATACACAGTACACTTAAATTTCTTCGACATCTGGGAATTCTCCGGTAAAGTGTCATCACTTGAAAATCAACGTTTTGATTGGTTTGATTTAACCGACATGCGCGATGTAAAATTCCTTCCAGTAAATTACGAAATCTTAGAAATGCTGAAAGAGCGTGAAAACGTTCTTCATAAATAAACCGCACAATCTGCCTCGCAACAGCGGCAAAGCCCTATCAAAAAGTTTTGGGATTCTTAAACCCTTTTTCCAAAAGGGTTTAAGGCCCCCGGCAGGGCCGCCGGAGGCATGGGAGCCCCATGAAAATTATCGATTTGATTAATAAAAATGGACAGTTCATATCACTTGAATTCTTCCCCCCTAAAGATCGCGAATCTTGGCCTAAATTCTTTGAAGTTGTAGAAAAACTCAAAGTACTGAATCCACTTTTTGCTTCCGTTACTTACGGCGCAGGCGGCGGAACTCAGGACAATTCACTTGAAATTGTTAAAAGAATGAAGCAGGATGCAGGGGTTGAACCTCTCGCACACCTGACCAGCGTCGGTGCCAGCCCGGAAAACATCAGTAAATTTGTATCCGCCCTTCAGGAAGCAAACGTTGAAAATATCCTTGCTCTGCGCGGCGATGCCCCTGTCGGGGATGAAAATTTCGATTTCAACACCCAGCCCTTCAAACACGGCTCCGATCTTGTCACCTACGTTAAGGACAAACATCCCGGCGTAGGTATCGCAGTGGCAGGTTACCCTGAAGCGCACCTTGAATCACCTTCTATTAAAGAAGATTTCAAATGGATGAAATACAAAATCGACGAGGGCGGAGAGTTCATCATCACTCAACTCTTTTTCGATAACCGGGTCTACTTTGATTTCTGCGACAGACTTAAAGGAATGGGTATTGATGTGCCTGTGCTGCCCGGAGTGCTGCCCATCATGAGCCTCAAATCCGCAAAATTCATTCTTTCCCTGTGCGGCGCAGCCATTCCCGGCAAATTCCTGAGTGCACTGGAAAAAGCCCACGCGGAAGGCGGCGATGAAGCAGTTTACAAACTGGGCATTGAATTCGCTACCAGGCAGGCACAGGAACTGCTGGACGGCGGTGCCCCCGGAGTGCATCTTTACACACTTAACAGAGCCAAAGCCTGCCTCGAAATCGGTCAGGCTCTTAAATTCTAAATTTACGTTCTACCATACTTAAATTAATAGGGATTCCAAAGGGGCTTGCTCCTTTGGCCGCCGGAGGCGAAATCACCTATCAAAACGCGAAGCGTATCATATCAACCAACAAACCGGACTGCCGATGGTCCGGGTCAAGAATACGGAGGTTTAGCTATGAGTACCAAAAATCCCAGAGTTGCTGTTGTAGGGGCCACAGGCGCGGTTGGCCGTGAAATGCTCAAAGTGCTTGAGCAGCGCGACTTTCCCGCATCCGAAATTGTTCCTTTTTCTTCTGCCCGCTCCGCCGGAACCAAGGTTCCATATAAAGGCGAAGAGCTGACCGTTATCGAGCTGAAAGAAGATTCCTTTGAAGGATTCGACATTGCTCTTTTTTCCGCAGGCGGCGGAACCTCCGAAAAATTCGCTCCCCTTGCTGCCAAAGCAGGCTGCGTAGTTGTGGACAACTCCAGTGCATGGAGAATGGACCCCAAAGTGCCCCTCGTTGTGCCCGAAGTTAACCCCGAAGATCTTGACTGGCACCCCGGCATCATCGCCAACCCCAACTGTTCCACTATCCAGATGGTAGTTGCGCTGAAGCCCATCCACGATGAAGCCAAAATCAAACGTATCATCGTCTCCACCTATCAGGCTGTTTCCGGTACCGGCCAGAAAGCCATCACCGAGCTTGAGACTCAGGTCAGCAGACTTTTCAACGGCAAAGACGTGATCCCCAGTGCCTACCCGCACCAGATCGCATTCAACTGCCTGCCGCACATCGATGTTTTCATGGATAACGGCTACACCAAAGAAGAAATGAAAATGGTCAACGAGACCAAGAAAATCATGGGCGACGATTCCATCAAGCTCACCGCCACCACCGTGCGCGTACCTGTTTTCTACAGCCACTCTGAGTCCGTTAACATCGAGACTGAGGAAAAGGTTACTGTTGAAGAATGCCGCGTCATGCTTTCCAATTTCCCCGGCGTGACTGTAGTGGATTACCCCGAAAAGAACCTCTACCCCATGGCAATCGATTGCGCCGGGGAAGATGATGTTTTCGTCGGTCGTATCCGCGAAGACGAAACCATTGAAAACGGCCTGAACATGTGGATTGTTTCCGACAACATCCGCAAAGGTGCCGCGCTGAACACCGTACAGATCGCCGAGACTCTGATTGCACGCGATCTGGTTCGTGTGAAATAGCAAAGTAATTACTTAGATCAAAAAAAGCGGTGGAGTTGGTTTCAACTTCACCGCTTTTTTTATTCTCTATTCCCACTTGCGAAAGTCTGCCCTTTGGAGCTAGTGTAATCCGGCTTTACGGAAGAGGAATTCCCGAAGCTTATGGCGGTTATGATCCCTGATGGGGTTAAAATAAATTTATGGAGTCCGGAATTGATTAAAAAAGTAGACAGTAACGAATATATTGATGCTATGCTTTCCGCCATGCGCGCGGGAACTGAAAAGATTTGCGCATTTTACGAACACCGAATCGGGTTGGTCTGCACCGATCCCAAACTCATGCTCATGCCTTGGGATGACCATCTGGTCCATCGCGGTGATGGTGTTTTTGAAAGCATGAAATTTGTGGACGGCAAACTTTATCAGCTTCAACCACACCTGCGCCGCATGAAGCGTTCTGCCCGCACAATCAGCCTGGAACCGCCCTGTTCATGGAATGAACTTGGCAACATTATACTGGAAGTAGCCGGAGCGTCCGGTGTAGATTCCGGCATGGTCCGCGTAATGCTCGGCCGTGGTGCCGGCGGCTTCGGCATCAGCCCCTATGAATGCCCGGTCCCTTCCCTGTATGTCGTAGTCTACAGACACGAGCCCAAACCGGAATCATGGTATGAAAAAGGCGTAACCGCTTTCAGGAGCAAAGTTCCGGCAAAACAGCCTTATCTGGCAACAATCAAATCAATTGACTACCTGCCTAACGTAATGATGAAGATCAATGCGAAAGAGGAAGGATTTGATGTACCCTTCTGCTTTGACAGCCTAAGTTTCCTTGCTGAAGGAGCAACGGAAAATGTCTGCATTGTAAGCCCTGATGGTAAGCTCTACACTCCAAAATTCACCAACTCGCTGGCCGGAACAACCATTGCCCGCGCCCTACAGTTAATCGAAGATGAGATTGAAGTGGATTTCCGGGCCATCTCCGAAGAAGACATCCTGCTGGCAAAAGAAGTTATCATCTGCGGCACATCCATTGATGCTGTAGGCGTTGTGCGCTTCAACAAAAAGCCCATTCACGATGTCCGCCCCGGTCCCATCTGCAAACGCATGCGCGAGCTGCTGCAAAAGGATCTTGAAGAAACGGGAACACCGATTATTAAAAGCTAAAATTAAGGGCCGTGAATCTCGCAGGATTCACGGCCCTTAAAATTTCTTACAAATTTAACAACTACTTCTTGGCAGTCAAAAGCATAAGTGAAAGATAGTTCGTTTTTTCCGGCACCTCGTTGATGTCCAGATAAATAGCCTCGCCATCCAGACCCAGACGGGTGTAGAATTTAACATCCATCTTATTCATTTCATTTACAGTATCACGCAATTCAGGAAAATTACGGTAGGCCTTCAAAATCACTGCGTTATCTACGTTTCCCAAAGACTCTGCAAATTTCTCAGGATCAGCAACGCCGGAAGTGAGCAACAAATTCTGCCCGGACTCCACCAGCACCTGCTGTGATCTTGCAGCTGCGGCCTGATAGGAGGTAATGCCGGGCACAACCTCAAATTCAACATCAGGACAAAGACGCTTCATGGTCTGCATCATGTAGCCGAAAGTGGAATAAATCAGCGGATCGCCAAGAGTCAGAAATGCTGCTGTTTTGCCACCTTCCAACTGCTGGCAAGCAATGCGACAGTTCTCTTCCCAAGCATCGTTTAAAATGTCTTTATCGCGGGTCATGGGATAGCCAAGCTTGACTACTTCGCAATCATCACGCACGAATTCGGATGCTATTTCAAGGGAATGGGAATACTCGTTCTTTGTGGAAGAAGCGGCAAAAACCACGTCCACTTTTTCAAGTACACGAACAGCCCTAACGGTCAGCAGATCAGAATCACCGGGACCGACCCCGATTCCATATATTTTTCCGGAATTACTCATTTACTTCTCTTTGTTATTAAGCAGGAAGTCCGCGAGAATCTCAACAGCTTCCACATTTCTCGGACCGGGTCGGGAAAAAACCGACTCATCCACCTTTAAAATTCTTTTGTCACGCACCGCTTCAATCAACTTGAAATGGTTTCGCTCATCGGGCTTGACCGGAGACGGATTCATACGTCCGCTTTGGTATACATAATTCTGGGGATTGAGCCGCATCAACTCTTCTTCGCCCATGCGCACAATCTTTTTATGGTTACCAACGCAATTAAATCCCCCGGCCCGACGGATAATATCATTCACAATGGAACCCTGCCCTGCTGCCAGCAGGTTGGGATAACGTATTTCAAAAAACACGGATGGCAGCACTGATGATGTCACATATTTCTGCAACACCGCACTAAGCCGCGTATCCATTGACTCGATCAATTTATCCGCTGCCCCCGGCTTCCCGGTAAGTACGCCCAGCCTGTTAATAACGGAAAACATCTCCTCAAACGAGGCTACCTGAAACATGGCACACGGAATTCCCCGCGTTTTGAGCGGTTCAAGAGCTGTTGCCGCTTGTGACCTTCCGGCCATCTGCAAAACAAGATCAGGCTTAAGAGCCACTATCAGTTCCGGATTGGGCCGCATATGAGTACCGATAGACGGAAGCTTGATTATCTGCTCAGGATAATGATCCGCAGCGGTGCGGGCCACCAGCCGATCTCCGAGATCCATGGCGTACAAAATTTCATTAAAAGATCCGTACAAGGCTACGATGCGCTTAGCCGGAGCCTGCAAAGTTATTTCATTGCCGAAGTCATCGGTAATGGAAACCGCGGCCTGCGCCCCAGATACGAAACCAGACGCAAAAACACCTGCGAAACTAATCAGCAGCAGGAGAAAAAAGAACCTGCGGAACATGGAGGCTCGGATGCTCCACAATCGCAACAGATGTTTCATAAACATTTGAAATATTTTCCTCTGTAATTACATCAGCAGGTGAACCATCCAGCATGACTCTTCCCTGAGAAAGAAAGACCAGCCGATCAAAATAAAGGGCCGCCAAATTGAGATCATGGATCACGCAGACAATGGTCGCCCCATGGCGGTTCATGTTTTTCAGGAGATCAAAAAGCTCTATCTTCCCGGCAACATCAACACCGGAAGAAGCTTCATCAAGCACCATCAACCGGGCTTGCTGGGCCACAGTGCGAGCCATAAGCACTCTCTGAAACTCACCACCGGAAAGCTCGGCAACCGAACGCTCTGTCAGGTGGCTTATACCGACTCTTTCGATGGCCTCGGTACAAATCCGTTCATCCTCTCCGTCATAACCGAAAAAGCCGGACCCATGCGCGTAACGGCCCATCATGACCATGGATTTCACAGTCAGCCCGAAAGCGGGGTCCACCCGTTGCGGAAGCACAGCCATAATCCCGGCAAGTTCGCGAGGACGGTATGAATCAACCGTGCTACCGTCAATCTCAATACACCCTCCCAAAGGGGGGAGGACACCGGAAATTGATGAGACAAGAGTTGTCTTACCGCTACCGTTGGGACCGAGTATGGCGGTCATGGACCCTGCGGGGAACTCGAGATTCAGCCCATGCAGGACTTCACGCCCTGCGTATCCGGCTTTCAAGTCCGTAATTTTAATCATGAGCCGGCCCCGCTACTTCCATTAAAACCGGAGCGTAACACAATGCAGAAAAACGGACCGCCAAGTAACGCAGTGACCACGCCCACCGGAAGCTCCTCACCACCGGAAAGCAATGACCGGGCAATGACATCAGACCAGACCAACAGCAATCCTCCCAGCAGGGAAGATGAAAGCAAAAGCGGCCTGTGTTCTGCACCCTGAAACATGCGCACCAGATGTGGAACAATCAATCCCACAAATCCTATAATCCCGGAAACAGCCACCGCCGCCCCGGTCAACAGCCCGGAACCGATAAGCAGTGCCATACGAACACGAGAAACATCCATGCCCAAATGACGGGCCTGTGTTTCACCGAGAGAAAGAATATCCAGTTCGCGTGAGTAGTATATCAGCGGAATCATTCCGGCGATAAAGTACGGCATAAAAAGCTGCAAATGTGACCAGCCCCGCCCCTGAAAGCTGCCCATAATCCAAAAAACTATGGAAGTTACGGACTCCTCATCAAGGGACTTGAGCAGGGAAATGAGCGCGGAAAGAAATGTAGCCACCACAATCCCGGCAAGGACCATGGTTTCCCGACGTAATCTTCCGCCGATCCTGCCCAGCATGAGCACTGCGCCAAGCGCAGCCATTGCCCCGGCAAGGGCAGCCAGCGGCAGAAACAGGTTCCCGAATCTGGACCAAAGCTCCGCGCCGAGCATAGTCGAGCCGGAAAAAATCGCCAGACTGGCCCCGAAAGCCGCCCCGCTGCTAACTCCAAGAGTAAACGGATCAGCCAAAGGGTTGCGCAGGATGCCCTGATAAACAGTCCCGGCAACAGCAAGCGACATTCCCACCAAAAATGATAGACAAACCCGGCTGAGTCGCAGATCGATAATGATAAAAGAAAGTGCTGAATCAACTTTATCTGCACCCAAACCCAAAGCAGTCTTAAAGGCCGCCAAGACCTGAGCAGATTCAGTAGGATAAGCCCCGAAAAGACAGGCGGCGAAAATGGAAATCGGCACGAGCAATGACAGTACAATGACTGCCTGCGCCCTTCTGTTACCTGAAAATTCCATCATCACCGCCCGGTTTAATTAATGGTCGCCAAGGTGCTTGAAAGCAACCTTGAGGTGATCAACCCAGATGTCCAAAACCTGCGGAAATTCAGCGGTTCCCTTAAGCACGGGAACACACTTGTAACCCAGCTTGGACAGCTCGGATTTCCATGAATCAGCCTCATCTCCTGCCATATCGTTACGGGCATGGTCACCTGCAACAGACATGTAAGGCATGAGGTAGACTTTCTTGGCTTTGCTCTTTTTGAGCAGAACTTTAACGTCATCAAGGGAAGGTGCGCCTTCAACTGTACCAACGAAAATATTGGAATCAACCTTGGAAAAGTAATCCTGAGAAGCGGGATAGTAGATATTAGCGGCGTGGTGGGTTCCGTGACCCATAAGTACAACAGCATCCTTGGCCTTACGGTCCTTGGGTATGTTGGCGATAATGGCCTTCACAGTGCGCTGCATATCTTTGTCGGAATAAAGAAGCGGCTTGCCTACGGTAACTTTGCTCATGCCTTTGGGCATACCTTCAAACCTTTTTACGGTGTCACTGATGCCCTCAAATTCCTCACCGGGGATGGTGTGCAGGGACTGCACTGCAACATGGGTGAAACCTTCATCCATCATCTTGGTCATAGCCATAACCGGGGAATCCACAGCACGGCCTTCTTTTGCCAGAATATTTCTGATGATAGCGGAAGAATAGGACCAACGAACAGGTACACCGGGAAAAGCCTTTTTCACGGCCTTGTCGATTGCATCAAACGCAGGTTTGGTTTCAACCATGCTGGAACCGAAAGCGGACAGCATAATACCTTTTTTTACAGACTTTCCTTCACCATGTCCGGCCATGGCAAATGAAGGGATCAGCAGAAAACAAACCAGAATAAATGCGGGGATGAACTTGAATTTGTCCCCAAAACGGCACTGCATAACAGTCTCCTCAAATTGGGGGGCTTAAAAAAAGGTAAACCACACACGCGAGTGCATGCGCAGCAATTTCTGACAGGTAAAAGCCCCGTTAACCGTCAGAATGATCGTGATTTGCACCCGGGCAGGTCTTCCGACTCGTCCTATTCCACCCGGCCTTCCCGAAAATTAATTCAGTGGCACACGGAACCGGAATTATTCCGGTCACACGGGATGAAACCTTGCAGGACTCACGGCGGCGGGTCCGTCCCCGACTTTAACGGGGTTCCCTATTAAGCTCGTGAGAGCACCTCAGGCAAAAGCTAGATATGATTGTTCACTCGCATTGTCAATGCAGACGGCTGATATACACTATCTTAGCTGTCTGATAATTTTAGCCCTGTTAACGCGCGGCCAACGGCCCGTCCCCGATTCCGGGCCAAATACGGATCATACCCAACAATGCACGCAGGCTGGTCCAAATCCCGGCAACAACCCAGATCCAGAACAACATATGCTGCGGATGAAACCAATCTACCACATAAAGGAGTCCGACACTTGTAAGAACCGCAATGAGCATGGCATTCCGCAGATAGCGGTAATCACCGGTTCCAAGATGGATTCCGTCGGTAGCGAAGGAGAGCGCGTTGATGGGCTGCAAGAAAGTGACTGCCAGCCATGCAGGTCCGAAAACCATGGCGGATTCTTCCGGTACCAGCAACCAGACCACAGGCTGCTGTCCCAGATACATACCGATGGTCAGCACAACCCCGGTGGCGAAGCTCCATTTACAGACCAGTGCCGCGACTTTACGCGCGGTCACACGATCGGCACGGCCCACAAAATAGCCCACCAGCGACTGTCCGCTGATAGCAAAAGCATCTAGAAAAAGAGCCAGAAAAACAAAAAACTGGCGGATAGCCTGATGCGCCGCACCGGATTCCGCCCCGGCTTTAGTAGCAAAACGGGTACAGAGCAGCAAAAACATACAGACGCACCCGGTACGCACAAACATATCACCGCCGATAACAAAAAGCCTGCGTGCGTCAGCAAAGCTGAATCCGGTATTAAATCCATAATGTTTACGAACAACCAGCACCGCCCAAACCGCACCAATCCATTGACTAATGGAACTTGCCAGAGCAGCACCGCCCACCCCCATAACGGGAAACGGTCCCTTACCGAAAACAAGGCACCAGTCCAGCACGACGTTGATCACATTCATGCCCACCGCAATCCACAGCGGGGAGCGCATATCCTGATAACCGCGCAAAGACCCAAAGCAGGCAAGAACAATCAATACAGCCGGTCCACCCAGCAAACGGTAGCTCATGTAATCTACTGCCAGATTGCGAACAGCACCTTCTCCGCCCATCATCACCGCAATACTGCTTAGAAATGGATAGACAAAAACAATCAAAGCCAATCCCAGCACAGCGGAAATGCCCGCAGCCATCCAGCCAAGGGACGAAGCCCGTTCAAGATCGTCCTTACCCAAGGCATGCGAAACTTCAGTCTGGGTGCCGATGCCCAGAAATCCAAAAATCCAAAAGACAGACGAGAATACAATGGTCCCGATACCAAGCGAGGCCAGCGCTTCCGGGCCGAGTTTGGCAACAAATGCAGTATCCACCAGCCCGGTCAAAGGCTCGGCGACCATAGAAAAAAGAACCGGAATTGCCAAAGTAAGCAATGTCCGGTTCGGTTTAATTTCAAAGGGATGTTTTTGAGTCATTACTATTTAATATTCTCTTCAAACCAAGCTTCAAATAATTCCATAGCACGTTTGCCGTAGAGTTCTTTACGAACCCGTTTAGGTGCGCGCTTATTCAATGCAGGCATGAGTCCGAACTGGACGTTGGAGGGTTGGAAATTCTTTTTCTTTTCGCGCAAATGCCCGAGCAATGCGCCCATGGAGGTTTCCGGCGGCGGTGCGGGAAGTTCATTGCCTTTGGCCTGCTCTGCAAGCATGCGTCCTACCCAGAGACCGCAGGCTGCGGATTCAAGATAGCCTTCCACACCGGTAATCTGTCCGGCAAGATGAATACGCGAATCAGCCTTGAGGGCCAGTTTTTCGTCCAACACTTCAGGAGCGTTTACATAGGTGTTGCGATGGATAGACCCCATGCGCAGAAATTCCACATCTTCAAGGCCGGGAATCATGCGAAAAATACGTTTTTGCTCAGGGTACTTAAGCTTGGTCTGGAAACCTACGAGGTTAAAGGCGGTTTTGTCTTTGTTTTCAGCACGCAACTGAACCACGGCGTGTGCCTGTTCTTCTGTGCGCGGATCAATGAGACCTACAGGCTTGAGCGGTCCGAATGACAGAGTTTTCTCGCCACGGTCTGCCATTTCCTCAATGGGCAGACAGCCTTCGAAATGAATTTCTTTTTCGAACTCGCGGGGCACAACGCGTTCCCCTTCCTTAAGCTCCTTGATAAATTCGGCGTACTGTTCCTCGTTCATAGGACAGTTCAGGTAGTCGTCATCTTCAGGCTTGTAGCGGGAGCCGTAAAAAGCCACATCCATATTCACAGAATCGCGGCTGACAATGGGCGCGATGGCATCATAAAAATATAAACGCTGTTCGCCGATCTTGGCGATAAGACTTTCGGTCAGCCCTTCGGAAGCCAGCGGTCCGGCGCAAACAACGACCTTTGAAAAATCTGCAAGTTCGGGATCATCAAGGGAACTGATTTCCTTACGGACTACAGTAATGAATTCATTCTGTTCAATTTCCTCGGTAACCAGTCTGGAGAAAACTTCACGGTCAACGGCCAGCGCGGAACCAGCGGGCACACGGGCCTGCATGGCGGCTTTCATGAGCACGGAATCAAGGGCTTCCATCTCCTTTTTAAGCACCCCGATGGCGGTATTCAACTCACCGGAACGCAAGGAGTTGGAACAGACCAGCTCAGCCAGACCGGGCAAATGATGGGCCTCGGAATATTTATCGGGCTTCATTTCATAAAGAACTACCGAAACTTCAGCCTTGGCCAGCTGCATTGCACATTCACACCCAGCCAGCCCGCCACCGATTACTGCGATTTTATCCACGTATATTACTCCAAAGTCGATTGAATTTTTTAAGTATCTAAACTAATAAATAATAGATGTGTTTCGCGATCCTGCAAAATTATACATAACTCACCATTTATGACCGCACCTATCTTAAAAATCAAGAATCTGACCACATCTTTCGCCACTCCAGGCGGAATCATCAAGGCTGTGGATAATGCCAGTCTGGACTTAGGGCAAGGAGAAACTTTAGCCATTGTCGGGGAATCCGGCTGCGGCAAGACCGTGCTCTCCCTCTCAATTATGGGACTTATCCCCGATCCGCCGGGGCGAATCACTGACGGACAGGTTCTTTATCGCGATCAGGACCTTGTGCAACTATCCGAACAGGAAATGCAAAAAATTCGCGGTAACCACCTCTCCATGGTCTTTCAAGAACCTATGACCTCACTTAATCCGGTTTTCAAAATCGGAGACCAGATCGGCGAAACCTTACGTTTGCACAAGGGCATGGATAAACAGCAGGCCGCCGAAGCCGCAGTAGACGCCCTCAAACAAGTAGGCATTCCCAATCCGCACAAGCGACTCGACAATTTTCCCCACGAACTGAGCGGCGGCATGCGTCAACGGGTCATGATCGCCATGGCTCTGGTCTGTTCCCCGGAAGTTCTCATTGCTGACGAACCGACCACCGCACTGGACGTAACCATCCAAGCACAGATCCTGCGTCTGCTGGATGATCTGAAACACACAATGAACGGTTCGCTCATGCTCATTACTCATGATCTGGGAGTGGTGGCAAGGGTCGCCACAAGAGTTGCTGTCATGTATGCAGGACAGATTGTGGAATCCGCATCCATCTCTGAAATTTTCAAGGAACCGCTGCATCCGTACACTCAGGGATTACTCAATTCAGTACCGAGGCTGGGTTGCCGCACCGAACTCACCCCCATTCCCGGAAATGTCCCGGCCCTGCTTGATCTGCCCAAAGGCTGCCGCTTCCATCCGCGCTGTGAAAGGGCCTTTGCCCTTTGCCGCGAGCAGGAACCTCAACTATTAGATAAGAACGGCAGGCAGGTACGCTGCTGGCTGCATACTTAATGTGATAGAAAATTAAATTTAATATTATTGAATTTAACGAACGCAACACTGCCATAAATGAGTTGAGAATGAATGAAAATATACTGGAAATAAAAAACGTCAAACGACACTACCCCGTCAGCAACGGACTGCTGTCGCTATCCAAGGCAACAGTTAAAGCGGTAAACGGCGTTACCCTTGAAGTGAAAAAAGGCGAAACTCTCGGTCTTGTGGGCGAATCCGGCTGCGGTAAATCCACTCTTGCCCGATTACTTACCGGACTGGAAAAACCGGATCAGGGCAGCATAAATTTTAACGGACGCAAGCTTGACGAATGGACCGCAACAGAGCGCAGCACCATGCTCCAGATGGTCTTTCAGGACCCGTATTCATCGCTTAACCCACGGCAGCGAATCGGTAGAATTATTTCTGAATCCATGCGTATTCACAAGTCAGGCAGCAAAGATGAAATTCAGCAGCGAGTGGAAAGGCTGCTTGTTCAGGTAGGATTGAGACCGGAACACCACAAACGCTACCCCCACGAATTTTCCGGAGGTCAGCGTCAGCGTGTTGCAATAGCTAGAGCTATCGCCATGAACCCGGATTTGATCATCTGCGATGAACCCGTTTCCGCACTGGATGTTTCCGTTCAAGCACAGGTCCTCAACCTGCTTAAATCCATCCAGCAGGAATTCGGTCTGAGCTATGTTTTTATTTCCCATGATCTTTCAGTAGTCAGCCATATCAGTGACCGGGTGGCGGTCATGTATCTAGGCCAAATCATGGAAATTACTACTGCGGAAGAACTTTACCACAATCCGCAGCACCCCTATACCCAAATCCTGCTCGACGCTGTTCCAGTACCGGACCCGGAACTTCAAAAAGAAGATGTAATAATTTCCGATGACATGCCCAGCCCCATCTCGCCACCAACAGGCTGCCCTTTCCATCCCCGCTGCCCCAAAGCCATGGATGTCTGCTCACAGGACCAGCCGGAGCTTAAAGAGACGACAAACGGGCATAAGGTTTCATGTCATTTGTATTAAATTTTATTCCATAAAAAAGGCCGGAGCATCAGCCCCGGCCTTTCAAATATTCAAAATAATATTTGCTACTTATTTCCCGCGCTCATTATAAGCTTTTGCCAGCCCGCCTTCGGCTGTTTCACGGTAAAGACTGGGCAGGTCATGCCCGGTTTTCTTCATAACTTCCACAACCTCATCAAAGGGGATGCGGTGCGAGCCGTCGGAAAGGATGGACATCTGAGCTCGGGCGAGTGCACGGGTAGAAGCGCAGGCATTGCGCTCAATGCAGGGAATCTGCACCAGTCCGTCCACGGGATCACAGGTCAGACCCAAGTGATGCTCAAGCCCCATTTCCGCTGCGTATTCAATCTGGCGCAAAGTGCCGCCCATAAGCTGGGTGGCGGCAGCCGATGCCATAGCGCAAGCCGAACCGACTTCACCCTGACACCCGACCTCAGCACCTGAAATAGAAGCATTTGTCTTAATTACATCTCCGAAAAGCCCAGCTGTAGCAAGTGCGCGGAGAATATCATTTTCCTTGATGTGTTCCTGAGTATCTTTGAGATAACGTAAAGTAGCCGGAACTATGCCGCATGATCCGCAGGTAGGAGCTGTTACGATTTCCCCGCCACCGGCATTTTCTTCAGAAACTGCAAGGGCGTAAGCAGTGGTCATTCCGGTAAGCTGCATATCAGGACCGGCATGCTTGGTACGACGATAATATGACTTAGCCTGCCTGCGCAGACCGATGGAACCGGGAAGAACCCCTTCCGCCTCCAGACCACGTTCAAGAGAAGCTTCCATTACTTCCCAGATACCTCGCAGAAAATCCCAGATTTCAGGACCTTCACACTGTTCAACGTATTCCCAGTAAGTAATTCCCTTGTCTTCACAATGGGCCATGATATCAGCAATGGAACTTAATCCGTAAACAGGGTCAGCATTTGATGCAGCAGCACCCTCTTCACGAATGGCACCACCGCCGACACTGTAAACTTTCCAGACATCCACAACAGCACCGGAATCATCCAAAGATTCAAACTGCATTCCATTGGGATGCTCAGGCATTTTCTCTTCGGCTTTCCAGATCAACTCTGTTTTATCATCACCCAGAACACTGAGTATAGCCCAATCGGTAAGGTGCCCCTTGCCTGTGGCGGCAAGACTCTCAAAAAGTGTTACCCTGAACCGGGGTGCATCAGAATGCTTTTCCAAAAACCTTTCCGCAGCCATACGCGGTCCCATTGTATGACTGGAAGAAGGCCCCACTCCAATACGGTACAACTCTCTTAAAGACTCCATATCTCCTGCCGCCTTGTAAAAAATTTATTAATCATCCCCAGAAACACGCATTGTGTTTTGTCTTAATCAGAAACGCTTATATTACGAATTAATCAAAATATACAACCAAAAAATACTGATTACGTGATCAGTGTGAACCAAAATAAAACTAAATGAATATAATTCATATATTTTCCGTAATCATTTTCAATCAAAAAACATTAAGTAACATGGACAGAGACAAAAGAAAAAGCCTCCGGCTGTGAAGCAGAAGGCTTTTAAAGATGCATTTGGAAGTAGTATTTTATTAGACCAACCCTTCAGGCAGGTTTTCCACAAACCTCCTGATCTCATCACGAACCCTGCGAAAACAGTCCATCTGCTCTTCATTAGAGCCGCCCTGCTCTGCAATTTCCTTGGCCATTTTCGGCGGGTCATCAAAGCCCACGTGGACAACTTTGCTGCCACCCGGAAAAAACGGGCAGGTCTCATGGGCATGATCACAAACTGTAACAACTATATCGATGGGAACATCCCTGAGCTCATCAATATGTGTAGATTTATGACCTGAAATATCAACCCCGTCTTCAGCCATGACCTTTACTGCGGACGGATTAAGTCCATGTGTTTCAATACCTGCGGAATAAACATTAATAAGATCACTTTTCAAATGTCTGGTCCACCCCTCTGCCATCTGACTACGACATGAATTGCCTGTACACAAAAACAAAATATTCAGCTTATTTGTCATTTTTCACCTGTTTGGATACTTTGCCAAAGAGGAAAACTAAATAAAAGACCATTTTGTTTGAGTCAAGCATTCAAACAAACCGTAACACAATTGGAACAAAAAAAAGCTACTCGACCATACGAGCCTGTTTTTTAATATATTGAGGAAGCCTGATCTTCCACCTATCAAGCTCCGACTGACTGAAAACAAATTCCCCTTGAGCGGGCATAATAGGCTTAATAGAGTTGACAGGAATCCCATCAAGAATGCTCATTACCATTTTCGCAGCAGCAAATCCCTGCTCTTCCCCGCTTAAAACCATTCCACCAACAGCCTTCCCCTTCCCCACACTCATTTCCCAAAAAGCGAAAACAGGAACAGGGGACTTCTTCGAAGTCCACCCAAGAACTTCTTCACTATCAACATGGAGGCCTTTATCAAAAACACGGTGATACAGACCAATAACTATTGCTTTGTAACCATCTTCTGAAGCCCTCTTTACCACACTCTTCCATGTATCAAACACCGACAACAACTTAATGTCTGTTTCAACACCACTTATGACGATACTCTCTCTATCACGAAACACAGAAGCCTTAAAAGCCTGAGTAGTAGTACTCTTATCAAGCAGTATTAATACCTTCCCATTTTGCAAAGAAAGCAATTCCTTCAAATATTTTACTGTCCTTTTATAAAGAGGACGCTCAAGAACGCCAGTAAGATTCTTGCCCAATGGGGCATAATTACGGGGGTTATTATTGATTCCAACATAAACAACTGGGGTTTCAGTCTTTAAAAACCGCCCGGACAACAACATCAGCGCATTATCATCCGACACAACTACAACATCCGGCTTCACCTTCAAATAATACTGCCAGGCCTTGTCGGCCTGCTCAGTATAGTACTCAGCCTTTAAGCGTTTAGTGTCCATTTGAAAATTAAACAACTCAACCTTATCCTGAAAAACAGACTTAAGCCCTTTTGTTATTTCCTTATCCCAGGCATACCCAGCATGATAACTCTCAATAAAGAGCACTTTGGGTTTTGCCTGAGCTGTAGCAACGCAAGAAAGCAATATGAAAATTACAAGCACACAAATCTTCTTCAGCATAAATATCCCTACAAAACCCAACCCATAGTTAAAATCAGTTAACCACCCAGACGGTACATCCCACAGCAGATTGAACAATCTTGGTGGAAACAGAACCGAACAGAAATTCTTCAGCCTTACTAACCCCGCGTCTGCCGATAATGATAGTACCGTAACCGCCCTCTTCCCGAATACGCAGAATATCCATACCGATGCTGCGTCCTGTGGAGCAGATATCCGTTTCATGAAACGGAGACTTACAGCTGGCAAAATACTCAGTTTGAATCTCTTCAGGATTTACTCCCACTGCTATCAGATTTTTCTCAGCTTCAACAAGCTTTGCTCTTATTGCCTGCTCATTTTCGCCGCACTGCTTTTCCCATGCCTCATCGTCAGGGAAGATATCTTTATCAGGCAATCGTTCCACATAAAGAAGAACAATCTCGGCACCGGAACAATTTCGGGCAATATTACCCACGTATTCCACAGCCTTGAATGAATTTTCAGAACCGTCAAAGGCAACCAGCATTTTCATGGATTTCATCTCGATCTCCCTCCTGCTGTTTTAAGCAGCACGAAATTGATTACAAGCCACGTATTTCCTTCAAGCTGTTATTCATATCCAGCATCAATTCATCCACACTCTCATAAAAGACAGAGCTGGAGGATGAAAAGTGCATGAGTATATTATTCAAAGAAGACGGGATATAATCATAAATCTTACGCAGATTTACAACCCGGTTACCAATTACTACCGAATAATCTCCCGGATTTATTCCCGAAAGCATGGATGGATCAATTCCATAATCATTCATGGTCTGAGGAGTAAAATTGGCTTTCCCGGCAAGATAAATCAGGATACTCCCTAATCCGAAAACATCAAGACCAAAGGGATTTTCATAAAGTTCAAAAGCATAATCAAAGTCAATCCACCTGTAATTTCCGGTTTCATACTCAACCCAGAGATGATCCCTGCGGATATCACCATGCTTTTCATCATTATCGTGCAGAAACTTGATCGCCTCACAAGCTCCGATATACTTCTCAAGAATATCGGGAAAATGTTCATGAAAATAAGTGCGATGATCAACATCGATATTATGGACCCAGACATCAAGGCGCTTGCCGCGAATAATATCAAGCACCCGCACATTGTTCCCGGCGGAATCGTTGACAGAATAGCCCTGCATGAAACGCATATCGCCCCGAACCAGATCAAGTATACGGGCCTCTTTACGCGGACTCCTGAAACATTCGATCTTGAACGGACCGATATTCATAGGAAATTTTTCATAAAAAACGAGCTTCAGAATATGATGCCGGCTGTTCTCCAGCCGCTTGCACCTTTTAACCCAATACTTCGGATCATCAAGGCCGAATCTGCGCTCCATTTCATTCTTGGAAACGAAAAAATGTTCATCCCCAAGCTTAATAACATCACTGAAATCAATATTCATGAATTCAGTGGTGTCGGTATACAAATCCCCGAAACGGGAACCGCTATAATCAGGCAGATGCGTCTTTATCAGGTCCCGGACTTCCTTGCTCATATCCACTCCCGCGATTCAAGCTGTTCAGCAAATCCACTTCTGTCCTTACTTAATGTATAGCACACCACCATCAAGAGTAAAAGAAAAACAGAAAAACGCATGGTTGCGATTATCAAAACCTGTCGGGAATATATTACCTGCAACCCCTTGCCTGTTCGCCGATTGTATCTTAAATTCAAGGATTGAAACTAACACTTTAACCAACGCATTCTCAACAGAGGATTTCTTGAACCAAAAACATTATTCATTGGATGAACTTGGCTGGAAGGACTGTTTTAAAGACCAGCTCGACAAGGACAACGAAGAAATGGTCCCCGCACGGGTTACCATGACTCACAAGGGCCATCTGGTTGTTTCCACCGGTCAGTCCGAACTTCTGCTGAAAATTGCCGGGAAAGGCATAGGCAGCTTAAATGAACAACCCACCGTAGGTGACTGGCTGCTCATGGATAGTGAGACCATGGTGCCGATGAAGGTTCTTGAACGAACCAGTCTGCTCCAACGCATGGCTCCCGGTCAGGAAGTTAAGCTGCAACCCATAGCCGCCAATATAGATACACTTTTCATTGTTTCCTCCTGCAACAGCGAATTCAACCTGAACCGCATTGAGCGTTACATCAGCCTTGCTCTAGAGGCCGGGGTGAATTTCGTGCTGGTGCTGACCAAGGAAGACCTCACTGAGGAAGCCCAGAAATATCGCAAAGAGGCTGAGCATCTTTTTGACGACATGCCTATAGTGACCATCAACGGTAAAGACCCGCAGAGCGTCGAATCCCTGCAAAAATGGTTCAAGCCCGGCGAAACAGTAGCCCTGCTCGGTTCGTCCGGGGTCGGTAAGACTACCCTGCTAAACACCATCAACGGCACTGAAAAAGAAAAGACCGGAGCCATTCGCTCAGTTGACGATAAAGGCCGCCACACCACAACCACGCGCTCCCTGCATGTAATGCCTACCGGGGCATTGCTCATTGATGTTCCGGGCATTCGCGAATTGCAGCTTCATGACTGCCATGCCGGAATCAACCGGGCTTTCAGCGAAATAGTGGAAGCAGAAGAGATGTGCCGTTTTTCAGATTGCAGCCACGACCGGGAACCGGGCTGCGGAGTCCGTGAAGCCCTTGAAAATAAGGATATTACCCGACGCAGACTTGAAAATTACCTGAAACTGAAAGAAGAAGCTGAAAAGAACACCGAAGAAATAGCTGAACGGGCTAAACGAATGGCCGGAAAAAAGAAAAAAAGATACTCGCGCAAATGGAAGCAATAATAAAAAAGAGGCAGTCTGACAGATTGCCTCTTTTATTCGAAAAACAAACAATTACTTCTCAACAATAGCGCACAAAGCATCCCCGGCATCAGTAAAATTAAATTTGAAGCCGGCAGAAATAAGTCTCTCCGGCAACACAAACTGCCCGCTGAGCAATATTTCTTCCGCCATTTGGCCCATGACCAATTTAAGCACAAAGGCAGGGACACGCAGCCGGACTTTTTTACCTAGCACGCTGCCGAGGGAATCCGCAAAATGATTAAAAGTCAGAGGATGAATGGAGCTTAAATTATAAACGCCATGGCACTTCTCCTTCTCAATCAAAAAAATTATGGCCCGGACCTCATCCGCAATATGGACCCATGAAACGCCCTGATGACCATGTCCAAGATAGCTGCCCAGTCCTGACTTGAAAGGGCCGATCATTTTTGCCAGCGCACCGCCATTACCCAGAACCATTGCAGTACGAGCTATTACCCGGCGCACACCGTGCTCTTCAACCGAGACGGTACTGGCTTCCCATTTTTCAACAACATCGGAAAGAAACAGATCACCCTTGGGTGAATTTTCATTGACCGGCTCAGGACCGCAGGAACCGTAATAGCCGATAGCTGAACCTTGAATAACCACCTGCGGTTTGACTTTCGCCTTGGTCACAGCCTCACTGACCGCCCTGCCTGCATCCACCCTGCTGGCAAGGATGGACTGCTTTTTTGCCGCAGTCCAACGCCCGGAGGCAATATTATCCCCGGCAAGATTGACGATGGCGTCCGCTCCGTCCGCATACTCCAGCCAACCGGAAGAACTTTTACCATCCCAGACAACATTACGGACCCCGGAAATTTCAGAAGGACGGCTGGACCGGGTCAGACATATGACCTGATATCCTTTTGAAACCAATCCACGACTCAAGCTCTTCCCGATAAATCCGGTTCCGCCGGTAATCACGACTCGCATGGTTCCTCCTTGCCAAGATCAACATTTTATTTCTTCTATGGGTAATTGAATTATGAAACGGGTCCATTCTCCGGGCATGGAATCTACTTTCATAGTTCCGCCATGATGCTCAGCGACAATAAAATACGAAACAGAAAGTCCCAGCCCGGTCCCTTTGCCTACTTCCTTTGTAGTGTAAAAGGGTTCAAAAATTCTATTACTTACACTATCATCCATACCGGGACCGTTGTCTTCAATTTCCACCCTGACCAAATCTCCGGATCGTCTGACCCTTAAAATCATACGCGGCCCCTCACCTTCATACTCCTTGCCTTGTATGGCTTCAGCCCCGTTTCTGATCAGATTCAAAAAGACCTGTTGAATTTCATTACTCTCACACCACACATCGGGAATATCATTCTCAAATTCACGGACTATTTCTATCTGTTTGAAATCATATTTTTCTTTCAGGCTGTAACTGCTTGAAACCAAGTCAACCGTTATATCCAGAAGTGCCGGTAAGCTATGACATCCCTTGACCTTATCGCTCTTACGGCTGAAGCTCAGCATATTGGATACTATTTTGGCTGAACGGACTCCGGCTTCAAATATACTTTCAACTTTATGCGAAACACCCCGCTTTTCCATATAATTATGGATCGTTTCTATGGTCGTTCCGCACTCCTGCGCAACTAGGTCGTTCTTTTTCAGCCCCTTGGAAGTCTGCCGGGTAATATTTTGGACATTACCTAAAATGATCGCCAGCGGATTATTAATTTCATGAGCCATTCCGGCTGCAAGTCCGCCAACAGAGAGCATTTTCTCATTTTGCATCACCATCTGCTCAAAATTCATGCGGTCGGTAATATCATCAATCCTTATAACCGCTCCCTCTACGCCGGGTTCATTCAAAGGATAAATAGTCACATTCTCATAACGAACACGTTTGCCCACATACCTGCGGACCTGTAGATCGACCACCTTCACACCTGTCTTTAAAGCAATACGGACCCGCTCCAATTCACCTGACAAGCTGGGTACAATCTCAACCAACGCCTTTTCAAGAACATCATCCCTTTGAAGACCGTAAACTTTTTCCGCCTCAAGATTCCACTGGTTGATCCGACACTCCTTATCCACCCCGACAATAACAGAAGGCATTGAATTAATTATACTTGACAGGTAAAGTTGAACTTCCTGTAAATTCTTCTCAATCCGAAGTCTTTCCTGAAGTTCCGTGCGCAACAATTCAGTCTTCTTCCTGACCTTATGGCGCAACAGACCGACCCAAAGCATAGACAGCACAAGAAAGATCAAGAGAGGAGTCAGGACCAAAAAACCATAATGGATAATCTTATCATAAAGACTTTCGCGCTCGTAAACTCCGAACCATTTTTCATAAATTTCATCATATTTCCCGGACCTTTTAATAAGGTTCAGCCCTTCATTCAATCGGCCCAGCAATTCAGCATCGCCCTTGCGCACAGCAAAACAATATTTGCCGAACGCAAAATCAGCCCCTGCAGTATCCAGATTATCAATATTTTGCTCATCAGCACGAAAAAGATTCTGCATCTTCCCCAGCAATGCCGCATCGTGCTTGCCGGACGACAAGAGCTTCAAAGCAAGCCCCTGATCCGCAACAGGAACAATTGTCGCGTTCGGGTAATGCTCCAAAGCATACTCGTGCATTATGTCGCTGCGCTGGACCAGAATTTCCTTATCATGCAAATCTTCAAGTCTTTTAATATAAGAGCCTGAGCGCACAAAGATGGTATGAGAAATAATGTTATGAGGAATTGAAAAATCGAAGAATTCAGTTCTGGCCGGGGTAAAATACATTCCGATAACAACGTCGCTGGCCCCTTTTTCAAGGTTCTCAACAACCTCACTCCAAGGACGGAGGTTTATACCGATATCCAGTCCGAGAACTTCCCCGACCGCCCGGATTATATCTACATTAAACCCCGTGGGCACACCATCTTCCAAGTATTCATACGGAGGATAGTTGTTGTCTCCTTCCGCAAGAATACTTTCAGCATTGGCAACCTGTCCAAACAAAAGGAACACTGCCAGATACAACAGCGACAAGAAAAAAGTTCTCACCCCAGCACCCTTTCCTGCAATCAAAGTAACTCTCCCAGACTAGATGCGCTCTTTTCTATGAAATCATTATCTATCATTCTTTTCTTTTATAATAGACCATTCATGCCTGCAATTGTCCAGACTTACCGTTACTAAACTCAATAAAACAAAACCCCGGACAGCCAAAGCCGTCCGGGGTAAAAAAATAAATAGAAGTAAAATTTATGCAGGCTTAAGGGCCCTGCTTATAAAATTCAAAATTTCTTTATAAAGACTGGGAGGACTGTAAGGAGTAAGAAGATTAGTCCTTACCGCACCGACAAGGTTACAGAGCACAACTGAAGCAGTCTCTGAGACAGGCAACTGGGGAATAGAACCGTCGCGGACACCGCGGGCGACACAGTTTTCAAGCAAGACAGGTATCTGAACAAACTTATGGACCATTGCGTCCCTGTCTTCCCCGGTTTTCAGATCACTGTAAGGAGAACACCTGATCAGCACCAGAAAATCCTCTTCAGGGTCAACGGAGAACTCAAGATAACGGCGGGCAAACCTATATACGGCATCATAACCGTTCTCAGCCTGGACAACCTCATCCTGCAAAGCCTGAGTCAGACGTTCAGCAACGTCAAAACCGGCCGCGCGAAAGAGCTTTTCCTTATTCCCATAGTGATGGGAAAGCAATCCCACTGCAACACCGGCACGGTCGGCAATTTTTTTAAATGTAGTGCCGCTATATCCTAACTCACCGAAGAGCTCTTTAGCCGCTTTTAGTACAGTATCCTTTTTGGTCATTATAAAGTCTCGTTATTTCAATTTGTTGAAATTTATCGACACAGAAAAATCTTTACACGTAAAATCAAGCAAAGGTCAACTCTGAAAGTGATCACACCTCTAACAGCATATACTGCAAACATTGAATCCCTATTCTCCAAAAAAAGACTCACTTACCTTTGCCGTAAAGAACAAAAGCCCCTCCGGTGGGGGAGGGGCCTATGCTTTAAGGAATGGAAACGGAAGGTGTTTTACTAAGCTGATCTATAAAAACCTGATATCCGGAACATGTCCGCACATCATTTGCTTTCATCTTGATCAATGCCGATGTCCATCAGACTCGGGGAGAGATGCGGGCTTCTCCCCGTGTTGTGTCAAAGTAACTCTTGCAAATTGCTGCTGCGGTTGAATCGTCATCCAACGTTATCAGGCAAAGTTTTCAAACTTTCTTCCGAAAACCCCTACAGTCGCCGGAAGCAGGAAACATACTAAACCTGAAGGCTACATAAGCCCCTTGCAGACATCTACCCTGAACTCTTTTTCAGAGCGACATCAACTGGAAACAGTATCTACGTTCAGTCTTAACTCCTGTCAACACTTTTCTCACACTTTTTGATCAGCGAATCACTTTTTATCCCAACATCTTGTTTTTATAGTACAAAAAGACAAACATAAATCATAAATCAATTCCACACGCTCTCCTGAGCAGACACATATCCGCCTCTAAATCCAACTGATCAAGCATTCAATAATACTAAAATCGACAGTTTAGGCAACAGACCGGATATACGCTGTTGCAGCAAACCGCCTCTTAAAGTAATATCTCTCAAACATACCCATAAGGAGAGCAGACATGATATTTAACAAAATCCTGATTCCGGTTGACGACTCCAAACACTCCGAAAGTGCGGTCAGCTATGGGGCATCCCTTGCGGAAATGTCCGGCGGCAAACTCATCATTCTCCACTGCCACCGCCCTGTACCCACAGGTCTGGGAGAACCCAACTTCCAGAAAGCAATAGATGATGCAACCCGCGAATCATACGCGATTCTTGAAAGCAAGACCGCCATGCTGAAAGACAAAAGCGTTGATTACGAAGAAAAAATAATCGGCGGTTCCACGGCAAAGTCAGTGAAGACTGTTGCCGAAACTGAAGGCTGCGACCTGATCATAATGGGCTCCAAAGGCAAGTCCGATCTTGAAGGCCTTGTTGTCGGCAGCGTAACCCATAAAGTACTGCATATTGCCGAATGCCCGGTGCTGGTCATCAAATAGCCGCCATGAAGATTTAGCGAGATTACAATCTATAATTAAAATGAGATTGTAATTAAACTTGTTTTCAATTAAGTATTTCAAAAATTATTAGTGGAATTTTAATTAATATTCCCAGCAGACGGAGAGTTTAATGCGGCTTTTGACACGATCAGACTTTGACGGCCTTGCCTGTGCGGTACTGCTCAAAGAAATCGGAATCATGGACAACTGGATGTTTGTCCATCCCAAGGATGTTCAGGACGGACGCTATCCCGGCGACCCAAACGATATTGTTGCCAACGTTCCTTATATAGAAGGTTGCGGCTACTGGTTTGACCACCACTCCAGCGAAGATGAACGCCTCGACATGAAGCTGGACTATAAAGGCATGTCCAAACCGGCAAAAAGTGCGGCCCGTGTTATCTGGGAATATTTCGGCGGTCATGAAAAATTCGGCGATAAATTCGATGAAATGCTTCACTATGTAGACAAAGTGGACAGCGGCGACATTACTGCCGAGGAAGTTGCAAACCCCAAGGGTTGGATTTTACTTGGTTTCATCATGGACCCCCGAACCGGACTCGGCAGATACAGACATTTTAATGTCAGTAACTACCAACTCATGGAACATCTCATTGATTACTGCCGTGAGTTGCCCATCAGTGAAATCCTCAAGCTACCCGACGTAAAAGAACGTGTGGATCTCTATTTCGAAAGAGATAAGCAATTCCGTGAAATGCTGGAAAAACGGACTGAGATGTTCAGCAATGTAGCCATCCTTGATCTTCGCGAACAGGATGAGATTTATCCCGGAAACAGGTTCACCCTCTACTCCATGTACCCGGAATGCAACATCAGCATCCAGATAATCTGGGGTAAGATGAAACAGAACACAGTTTTCTCTGTGGGACACAGCATTCTCAACCGCACCAGTAAAGTGGATGTCGGTAGCGTAATGCTCAAATTCGGAGGCGGCGGACACAAGCAGGTCGGAACCTGTCAGGTCCCTCACGATGAGGCGGACGCTGCCCTCGGTCAAATGGTCGCAATGTTTATGGATAAAAAATAATTACCCGAACCTGAATGTTTTTGCATTCAGGTTCTTTTTTATGCATATTGTTTATCTAAGATTGACAGCAGTCGTCGAAAGTCAATATAGAATAAACATGAAATATCTTTGCGCAGAAACATTTTCCCCAAAAACAACGACTAAACTCGAACTTCCCATACTTTTATCTGAAGTTATAGCAGGCTTCCCCTCCCCGGCTGACGATTACATTGATAAGAAGATGGACCTCAATGAGCAGCTGATCAGCAATCCGGCAGCAACTTTTCTTGTCCGGGCCTACGGAGACTCCATGCTTGATGCCAACATCAATCAGGGGGACATACTTGTTGTGGACCGCTCGCAAGACGCTCATCACAACTCCATCATTATCGCCATATTCAACGGGGAACTTACCGTGAAAAGACTGATACAAAGGGAAGGAAAACTTTTCCTCGCCCCGGAAAACCCGGACTATCCCATACTGGAAATAACCGAAGACATATCCTTTGAAGTCTGGGGAGTGGTGACCTATATAATTCACAAGGCAATATAGTGCGAATTTTTACGCTGGTGGACTGCAACAACTTTTACGTTTCCTGTGAAAGACTTTTCCGACCGGAACTCAGATGCCGCCCGGTAGTGGTACTTTCCAACAATGACGGCTGCGTTATCGCAAGATCACAGGAAGCCAAGGCCATTGGTGTTCCCATGGCTGCCCCGGCCTTCAAATACAAGAACTTTTTCCAGCAAAACAATGTGGAGGTTTTCTCATCCAATTACGCCCTTTACGGCGACCTTTCCCAGCGGGTCACCTCAGCCCTTGCCTCTATTACCCCGGACCTTGAAGTTTACTCCATTGATGAATCCTTCCTTGAATTCCCGCCCTGCATGCTCCGCGAGCTACCCAGCATCGGACAGGAGATCAGAGACAGAATTCTCAAGTGGACAGGAATTCCGGTCTCGGTTGGGTTCGGTCCCACCAAAACCCTAGCAAAAATAGCCAGCAGATTTGCTAAAAAACATCCACAGACTAAAGGGATATTCAGCCTCTGCGCCAGAAAAGACATGGATAGGCTGCTGGGTAAAGTCCCGGTCACCGGTGTCTGGGGAATCGGCAGAAGACACGGCAAAAGGCTGATCTCCCGTGGCGTGAACACTGCCCGTGACTTCAAGGATCTGCCTAATTTGTGGATCAAAAAAAGCATGTCCATAACCGGGTTGCACACGGCACTTGAATTGCGCGGCACGCCCTGCTTTGAACTGGACAATTCCCCGCAACCCAAAAAAACTGTATCCTCATCCCGCTCTTTCGGACGCCCGGTTTCATCTCTGCCGGAACTGGAGGAGTCCGTCGCCGCCTATGTGGCACGGGCCGGAGAAAAACTGCGCGACCAAAATTCTCTTGCCGGAGGAGTCATGGTCTACCTGACCACCAACCGACACAACAATCTGCCGCAATACTCCAATTCCGCCACCCGCATGCTCTCCGTTGCCACGGACTACACACCGGAACTGATCCGCACCGGGCTGCAATGTATCCGTTCCATATACAAGGAAGGATTCAAATACAAAAAAACCGGAATTGTCCTGCTGGATATCTGTGGAAAATATAACCGCCAAACCAACTTGTTGGAATTGGAGCGAAAGAACGAATCAGCCAAAAAAGAAAAACTCATGGACCTGCTGGATTCAGCCAATACCCGCTTTGGCAGACGCACCCTGAGCTATGCTTCAGAAGGACTTGAACAGCCGTGGAAAATGAACAGAAATTATAAATCTCCAGCCTACACCACCTGCTGGGATGAACTGCCTGAGATTGGATAACTGCCTGAAAAGATAAGCCCTGTCGGCATTTTCAATAAATCGCGCTTGCCGTAAAATGTCGTTAAAACTAAAATGGGCCCCCGATCCTGCTTGCCCATTCGAAAAGTTTAGGGCATTAGACGAGGTGAAAGTAAAACTCAAAAGCCCTTGTCGGGGAAAACAGGATTACTGTCTATAAAACTATGAATAAAACATTTACAAGCATCAGGACAAAGGCAACGTTGATCGGCCTGCCCCTGATAATTGCAGCCCTTTTAACCGGCTGCGGCACCAAGAATGAAGCCTCCGGTCTTCATCAGACGGGAACTGTCGCCTTCATGCTCAATCAGGACAAGGCAGCCTCTGTCTATTTTGAAAAGGCAATCGACTGCAACCCGGAGTACGGTCCCAGCTACATCATGCTTGGCGACTGCTACCTTCGGGAAGGCAAGTACGAAGAAGCTGTTGAAATCATCAACAAAGGCCTTAACCTTGAACTGGAGCAGGGCCACATCAGGCTGGCTCACAGAAAACTGGCCCGGGCCTACAAAGAACTCGATAATTCTGAAAAAGCTCTTGAACACATAACCATCTACACGCGTATGTCCGTCTGGCAGGACAAGTTCACCCCGCAAAAAATTTCCGAAACAGAAATGTTTGTGGCTAAGCTGGATCTTCCGGATGATAAGAAAAACCTTGCGGTAGACAAAATCGTGGAAGAATCCGCAAAAGCCAAAGCCGGACCTAAATCCACTGAATCTCAAGAAGATGAAACCGACATCCTTAACATGATCAGCTTCGGCCTCATTTAATCTTTTTTTGCGCAAGCACACTTAATCCCGCATTTTAATCAATAAAATGCGGGATTTTCTTTTTTCCACCCCTGAAAGAACCCCTTATTCAAAATTTGACGAAATACGCGTGTTTGTTTTATCAGGGCAAACTGTAATGAATTCTGGCGGAGTTCATACCCAAAAAAAACGGAACGTCCTCAAAGGTCAACTTTTAACAAAACCACAAGCCTAACCTCTTCAACTGGTTATAATTTTGCCCCTAAAACGTCATCAGGGCCAATTATACCTACGTAAGTGTTAGTTATATTTAACTTGACAGAAGCCTTATTTGGCTTAAAACGGTTGCGTATTTTTTTGAAAAAAACAGGTCCACCAAACATAATATATTGAATTAACCAGAAAGACTCAGGAGAGTCATTTTGAATCCCAAAACAGATAAAGTACTTATTGCTAACCGAGGCGAGATCGCCGTGCGCATCATGCAGGCATGTAAAGATCTCGGACTCAGTTTCGTCAGTGTATACACGGCTGAGGACAAAGATTCCGGACACGTAACCATTGCCAGAGAACTTGGCGGTGAAGCTGCGGTCTACAAAATCAGATCCTACAACGATGCCGGAGACATCCTCTCCGTTGCGGATGAGACCATGTGTACCGCTGTGCATCCGGGTTACGGATTCTTCTCCGAAAACTTTCGTTTCGCCCGCAGGGTAACCGAAAGGGATCGTCCTATGACTTTCATCGGGCCTTCCTGGTGGGTAATCCGCGATCTCGGCGACAAGATCAACACCAAACGTCTGGCAAGAAAACTCGGCGTACCGACCATTCCCGGTTCCGACAGAGCCATTTACGATGAACTGGAAGCGGAAGAAATCGCATCCAACCTGTTCGAATTCCAAAAAGAACAGGGAGTGCGTAACCCCGTTGTCCTCGTAAAAGCATCTGCCGGCGGTGGTGGTATGGGTATTGACGAAGTTTACTCCATCGAGGAATTCCGTCAGGTTTACCGTCAGATCAGAAACTACTCCCTGCGTACCTTCAACGACGAAGGCGTACTCATTGAGCAGCGTATCTTCAACTTCAACCACCTTGAAGTTCAGATCGTTTCCGAACGCTCCGGCAAACAACATGTCCATTTCGGCACCAGAAACTGCTCTGTGCAGAGTCCCGGCCGCCAGAAAAGGATTGAAGTTGCCCCCGGCTTCTGCCCAGAAAGCATCGCCTATTCCTTTGATGCCAAAAAAGTACTCGATGACATCGTCGAGCACTCCCTGAGCATGGCCCGCGAAATCAATTACGACAACGTGGGAACATGGGAATGGATCGTAACACCTAAAGGCGCGCCCTTCCTCATGGAAGTCAACACCCGCATTCAGGTTGAAAACGGTGTTTCCGCCGCCATTTCACGCATCAAGGGCAACCCGGACGTAAACCTGATCAAAGAACAGATCAGGCTCGCTCTCGGCGATGACATGGGCTACACTCAGGATGACATCACCTTTGAAGGTGTGGGAATCGAATACAGAATCATTGCAGAAGACACTGACGACAAATTCGCACCGTGGGCAGGCAAAATTGAAAATCTCCATTGGGATGAGCATGGATGGCTCAAGATGCACACCCACATCCCCAAAGACCTGCCCTACCAGATTCCCACAGAATTTGACCCCAACCTGGCTCTGGCCATTATCTGGGGCAAGGACCTTGAGGAATCCAAGAAACGCGGACTCGAATTCCTTGATGAATTCGTTCTGGAAGGCAAGGACAGAAAGGAAGTTTCCCTGAAGTCCAACCTCAAGTTTCTGGCCAAAAAATCAACAAACATACTGGAATTCTAATAATACATTATGGATATAGAAAAAAAACTGGATGGGTTGGTCAAGCGGGTCCAGTATGCGCGTGATATTCTCGGTGATGCCGAGGACAGACGCCTTACTGCCTTCGCAGGCAAGCTTGATGCCTTCCTTGAAACCAGCATAAATAAGACTCAGGAAGAACTGTGGGATAAGCTCAATACTTACGACGAGAGCCTCGCAGTACTGGAAAAAGACCTCGATAAAACCCTGTCCGCCATGGACAAGGTTCGTATCGTCCGTCATTCCGAAAGAATCTGCCTCGAAGACATCCTTGAAAACGTCTACGACAACTACACTGTTGTAGGTGGTAAGGATGACATGAGCATTGACCCCGGCATGGTTATCGCCAGGGCCTACATCACCCGCCGCGTGGGCAAAAAAGTCCACAACCAGCCGGTAATGGTCGTAGGTCAGGAAAAAGGCCATGGTCAGGAATTCCGTAACGGCGGCTGCATTAAGCCGTGGGGTAATGCCAACGCCCTGCGCTACATGAAAGTTGCCGCACGCGAAAATATCCCCATCCACACCTACGTTTTCACCCCCGGTTCCTATCCGGTGGAAGATTACCCCGGTGCGGCCCAGCAGATCGCGGAAAACATCTACGAAATGTGCGGCCTTGATGTTCCTGTCATTTCCGTTATTTCCGAAGGTGGGTCCGGCGGCGCAGAAGCCATCGCCATGGCTGATAAACGCCTCATGCTTTCCCACGGTTACTATTCCGTTATCTCTCCCGAAGGTGCAGCCGCAATTGAAGGCCGTATCCGCGGTGGAGAACGCGCTCCAGCAGAACTGATCGAAACCTGCGCCAAATCCCAGTGCATCACTGCGGATGACAACCTGCGTTTCGGTTACATTGACGGTGTCATCCGTGAGCCTGCTCTCGGTGCACGTCCAGAACATTTTGATTTCTACAAGATGGTTCGCGCTGAAGTAATCCGGGCTACCGATGAAGTTGTACTGAGCGTAAAAGGCTTACGCCTGTTCAGTAAAGCGGCCATCAAAAACCGCAATAAAAAAGATCTTACTGACGAATCCGTATTCGTCCGCTGGCAGATCAGCCCCAATGCCAAGGACAGGCTGCTCTGGAAGCGTTATAAAAAATACCGCCGCATGGCACAGGATGCTTTCGACGACAAGCGTTCTTTCCTTGAAAAGCTCAACTCCGCAAAAGTTGACGCCATGGCCGCTGCGTATTCCACCGTACGCTACGACATGATCAGGAAGTACCAGTCCAAGATTCAGGCCCTTGCTGATGAAGCAAAGGACGAAATGCATGTTGTTACCAACAAATTCGACAAGCTTAAACACATGCTCCTCGGCAAGATGGGCGCAAGTACCAAAAGCGTTTCCGAGGTTGAAGCGGCTTTGACCAAGCTTTCCGAAGATTCAGAACCGGATCTTCCGCCATCTGATTATCGCCATTATGTCAGCCCGCGCGCCAGCGAAGATAAGGAAATCACCTGTCCCAACGCTGAGAAGAACGGCTGTCTCGAAATCTGGTCCCGTGACCTTTTCGATGAATTCGCCGGAGTATGCCCCACTTGCGGACACCATTTTCCCATGGAATACCGCTGGTACATGGCCAACCTCTTCGACTGGGGAACAGTTCGCGAATTCAACAAATCCATATGCTCTGCCAACCCCACCGGTTTTCCCAACTTTCAGGAAAGACTGGATGGTGCCAAGGCCAAGACCGGGCTGCAATCCGGTTGCATCACCTATGAAGGTGCCATTAAGCACACCAAGGTGACCTGTGCGACTCTCGTAGCCCCATTCCGTGGCGGTTCCGTAGGTGCGGCAGAAGGTGAGAAATTCATCCGCGCCCTTGAGCTGGCCGGCAAGAAACGTTACCCCTTCCTCGCATACGTGCACGGTACTGCCGGAATCCGTATTCAGGAAGGCACCAACGGCCTGATCCAGATGCCGCGTGTAACCATGGCTGTACGCCGTTACATCGAGTCCGGCGGACTCTACATCGTCCTGTACGATACCAACTCCTACGCCGGACCGGTAGCAAGTTTCCTCGGCTGCTCACCCTATCAGTACGCAGTACGTTCCTCCCGTATCGGATTTGCCGGTCCGGGTGTTATCAAAGAAACCACCGGCATGGAAATTCCGCCGGACTACCATTCCGCATACAACGCACTCTCCAGAGGTCATATTCAAGACATCTGGGATCGCCGCGACATCCGCCGCAACCTGCATCAGGCTTTCCTGACCGTAGGTGGCCGCAACCTCTATTACAGATAAAACACCACACACCCCTCATATACAGAACGCCCTCTGCTCCTTTTTGGAACAGGGGGCGTTCTAGTTTTGAAAAGCAGATTTGATGCGCTTCGCGCTTTTTGATGAAAAGACTTCGCCTCCGGCGGCCATAGAAACTTTTAATAGGGCTTCGCCGGTATAATTTATTAACCCGTGTAGCTGTCATTGTTCCTGATAGTAGTGTATAAATAAGGCAGGAGTGAACCCTTTAAGCAGGAGGCAGCAAATGAAACAGGTAATAAAATTATTCTTTCTGGTATTCGTGGCAGCCCTGCTACTACCTCCGGTTTCCTCCGCCCAAAATATGGCCGACGGTCTTCAGTGCCCTTCTGACTGGCATAGATCCAAAAGAATGCCGCAGCGATGGGATGTCAACGACCTTCTCAAACAATGCACTCCGCAGACGAATGACGCTCTAATTCAATTATACGCAGAAAGGGCCTCAAGTTCACTGGTTGCAACACTTGATAAATGGACACAAAGATTAAGACGTCAGGGCTTACCGTACCAACGCCTGCTGAACGAACAACCGGGACACGTTTCCGGTTACCCTGCAATACTTAGATTTTTTTCAGGCTATGACCGTGATGGGAAATGGTATGACTCTTACCTCGTAGCTTCAAGCTACAGAGGAACAACCTATATTTTCATTGGCTACGCAATGAAAGGACATGACCGGGTCAGAATCCAAATGAGAAATGCCATGAACGCATGGCATTATCCCGGTGTGTCAGGACCTACGAATTCAGGTTATTCAAGCAACAATAACCAGCAGAGCCTGCCGAACCAAGGCCCGGTCATCAGTCAGAATACGAACCCTAATGCCAACGTGAACATCAACCCGACAATCAACGTAAACAGACCGGGCTGCACACGTCAGACCAGTTCCAGCTCCACCAACACGAACACAATCAACGACTCGGGAAACTCGTTTTCAAACAGTCAGGACACGGAATATTCCAACTCAGGAAACACATATCAAAACAGACAGGACACCAAACCTGACAGCAACAATAATCCCGACAACTCGAATAATAACGATAACAACCAGAAGCCCGACCGTCCCACGGACAACAAATATCTTGATTATATGCTGAAATAAACGTCACCTCCCTTTAACAAACACAAAGAAGCCCCCTGTTCCTTATGGGACAGGGGGTGTTTTAGTTGATATGTATGGACTGGCTGAACTATTTCCGGTTTTTCTCAATCTTTTTCAAGGCGTAATCTATAACCCTAACCGAACCTTTATCCCCTTCCTGCACGCAGACAGCACGGGCCTTCAACAAACACTTTTCAGACCGGTCATATTTATTCTGCTTGAAATATATCATTCCAAGGGCTGAATTATTTGATGCAACCATATGATGATCCTCAAGCTCTTCCATTAAAGCCCGAGACTCTAAATACAGCGGTTCTGCTTTCTGTATTTTATCTTGACCAAGGTACAAGCCTGCCAAATGAAAAGAAGCCATTCCCTGAACCCAGTTCAGTTTATGCTTACGGCTCAAATTACGAGCCTTCATAAAGGAATCTTCTGCCTTAGCAATATTTCCGAGTAATTTTTCATGGCGCCCAATGACAATAAACCCTGTAGCTTCTTCGAATTCTCCTGTTTCACGCTTTCTTTCCTTTATGCCTTGCTGCATAAGATCCAACCCACCGGAGACATCACCGACGACAAAAGAAGCTACGCCCAGCAAAGAATAAAGAGCCTCCACTTCACTATCTGCACCAACATCTTTATAAATCTTTAAAGCGGCAAGCCAGTCATCCATAGCTTTGATTACATTGCCTTGGTCAAACTTAATGAAACCTATTTCCTTATATACTTTTGCTACATGCTCACGCATTTTCAGGGACGCGTAAATCTTTTGCGCTTTGCCGTAGCTGGCGATGGCCTGATCATTTTTGACCTGCCCTTTATAAAAATCGGCATAAAGCAGATAGCTCATAGCAAGCCCAAGTTTGTATCCCGAATCTTGATAACCGGATACCGCCTTACGGATATATCCTTCGGAAAGCAGCCATTTTTGCTGATCCACATAGATCCTGCCCAACTTCAAATTCATGGCCGCAACATCTTTCTTCCAACCGAATTTTTCATATTCCGCCAACGCCCTGCCATAATAAATTTCAGCGCAATAACTATCTTTAAGCTGTTCGCAAATCATGCCCAACTGGAATAGACCTATCGCCACACGATGATCATTACCTGCGGCTTTACTCTTTTCCACGGACTTCAGGAAATATTTTTTTGCCAGCTTTGCCTTACCACGCATACGGTAACTATAAGCCATCTCACTGGAAACTATAGCCTGAACGGAATCATCCCCTGCTTTTTGGGCCTGATACATGGCTTTGCGCAAGATAACATCTGCATTGGAATACTTGCACATGCGATTCAGATAAATTCCCAGATTCATCATGGCCTGGTAATTTCCGGGTTCATGACCGCTGGCCCGGTAGAGTATATTCACCCCTGAAACTGGATCATAAAACATTTTTAACTGCCCGCAATGACGCAATAGAATTGCCGCCCCCTGCGGGTCACTTATCACATCACGCACATATTTTTCCTTAAACCAATTTGCGGCAGGTCGGACATCGCCCTTGTCCATGGCAGCAAGAGCTGCGACGGCTTTCTCATCACCTTTATTTTGATCCAGAAAAAGATAAGACTGTATAAGACCATCTTTAAGTGGAGGATAAGATTCCCGATCCTTGAAAAGCGTGCGATGCTTTCTAACTCTCTTTAAAGCACTCACAAAAGCCTTCTCAGCCTGCTTATTCAAACGGACACCTTCTTTTACAACATCCCCGCTATCGGCAACCGGCTTGTCCGCTGCCTTACAGGAAATACAAATGAAACAAAGCAATATCCCACAAAACAGCAGAGGGCATTTTTCTTTCAACACATCAAAACTATTAGACATTCCCAACTCCTGAAAATATAATCAAATAAGAAGAACAATAATCAAAATAAACACACTCCGACTACCCCGACACCGACCTAAAGATCAAGCGCAAAAAAAATGCCCTGAAACAAATATAATTTATCTGCTTTACACAAAGAAGCCCCCTGTTCCTTATGGGAACAGGAGGCTTCACGTTAATACAATCAAAACCTAAAATTTACTTAGAACTTCCACCACTGATTGATGTAACCGTTGCAGAGACTTCGCCGGAAGTATCAACGGTTTTACAGGATACGCAAAAGAAACAAAGCAGCAAACCAAGAGCTAAAACAGGTAGTTTAATTTTCGAAATACTCAAATCAGAAAACATTTTATTCTCCTGAAAACAGTAAGAAAAATCTACTTCTTACCCTTCTTCTCCTGTGCAATACGCTCCATATCTTCCTCATAAGATGCGATATTCCACGGAAAGGATTTGCGGGCGGTCATGACTGCGAAATTTTCCACTTCCTGCACCCATTGACGGTAGTCTTCCAATACCCGCTCTCCCAGCGGAGTCAGGCTACAACCCTTGCGGCCACGGGTTTTAAGCACCAGAGAATCTCCCAAAACTTCTTCAGTATTTTTAAGCCTGCCCCATGCTGCGCGGTAGGACATGCCGAGTGCTTTGGCTGCCTTGTTCAGCGAACCCTGTTTTTCAATCTGCTCCAGCAGTTGCGCCCTTCCAAGACCGAACAGCATTCCTTCTTCTGTTTCCAGCCATAGATTCAACCGCACTCTCGGACAGAAATTTTCATCACTCGCCATTATCCAGCCTCCTGATATTTACAATCACTTTTGGTTCAATGTTTTAGATAACATAAACAAAGCAGTCCACAAAGTACATGCTTATGAAGCATGAGAATAAATCTATATCCCGCAAATTCAAGAACAGGGCAAAAATGAGATTATGCCCGCAGAACTCTTGCTTTTCCTGAAACTGTAACTAAACTCCTAGCTCCGCAGCCGATTCCTACTTTCATCTGATTCAAGTATAGCGGATATGAAATATACGGCTGTATACGAATTTGATTTAATACGGAGTTTTTCCCGCCTATGAATATGACCACCGCAGACATGACCAACGCTCCATACAGAACCATATGGAACCTGTCATGGCCGCAAATCCTGATGATGCTCTTTCACCTGATGATCGGCCTTGTGGACGTCTGGGTAGCATCCAAGCTGGGCCGCGAAATTCAGGCCTCCATGGGCATGATCAGTCAATCCTTGTTTTTCTTTCTGGTCATCGCCATGGCTACCGCAAACGGATCTGTAGCCGCAATCAGCCAGTCCATCGGTGCGGGCATGATACTGAGGGCAAAACGGTACGTAGGCCTGTGCTGCATCATCGGCGCAATCTTGGGCTTAACTATATTCACCTTCGGATTTCCATACCGCAACGGGATACTGACCCTTTTGCAGGTTCCTAGTGAAATGCGTTATGTCATGGAATATTTCATCGAGGTATTTCTCTATCTCGTGCCCATCTATTACATGCTCATCATTACCAATGCTGTCTTCCGGGCGCAAAAAAAAGTATTTTTGCCCCTGTACAGCATGATCATCGTAACAGTTACCAACACCATCGGCGACCTAGGCTTAGGCCTAGGCATGTGGGGTCTGCCCGATCTCGGATACAAGGGCCTTGCATGGGCAACATTCGGCTCCGTAACGATGGGGGCCATCTTCAACCTCGCAGTCCTCTATCGTTCCGGTGACCTGCGCCGCAAATGCATTGCCCCGCTGAAATGGATGAAAAGTGCCTTCCCTTATCTTTTCAAAGTAGCATGGCCCAGTGGATTAATGCAATTAGTTTGGCATTCCGGCTACATGGTACTCTACTCCATCACTGCCAGCCTGCCCGAAGGCAACGTTATCGCGCTGGCAGGTATGACCGCAGGAATCCGTATTGAATCGATCCTTTTCCTACCCGCATTTGCCTTCAACATGACTGCGTCCATCATCATCGGGCATTACCTTGGTGACGGCAAAGCTGACGAGGCCAAGAAATTCGGGTATAGAATACTGTTTCTGGCTATCGGGTTCCTGAGCATCACCGCCCTGCTGCTTTGGCAGGTAATCTATCCGGTAACCGCCATCATCGCCCCGGAACAGGTGGTTCTTGATGAAGCTGTAAACTATCTTTATTACAACATGCTCGCGATCCCGTTCACCCTGACCTCCATGATCATGGCCGGAGCTTTGAACGGAGCAGGCGCGACCATCTACAACCTGTTCATCTTTGCCATCACCGTTTGGGGATGCAGGCTGCCGCTGGCCTATTTTCTCGGCCACGAAGTACTTCATTCAGCCACCGGAATCTGGATGGCCATGCTCATCTCACAGGGATTGCAGGCCGCCATCATTTTTTACACATTCTCATGCAAAAACTGGCAGAAGTTCAGCATGATCAAGAAAAACAATAAAAGGACCAGTAATGACTAACGAATTCAAGCCCATAACTCTTGAATGTCAGGATAAATTTGATGATGCCCTTGCGGCCTGCCCACAACGGACTTCCGACTACACTTTCGCAAATATCTGGGGCTGGACCGAACACTACGGACTTGAATTGCGTTGCGGTCAGTCCGGGCTGATCCATGTGCGTCAGACTAAGCCCGAAGTCATTAACTGGGCACCCATCGGAGACTGGTTCAGTGCGGATTGGGAAAAATGTGAACTAATGAACACTCCGGGCACCAAGTTCACCCGCGTACCGGAAAAGTTGGCCCTGTATCTCAAGGAACTCTTCAGCGATAAAATCGAAATCACTGAAAACCGGGATCATTTCGATTACGTATATTCCGTACAGGAGCTAATCGAACTGCGCGGCAATCGTTTTCACAAAAAGAAAAATCTCTATCGCCAGTTCATGAAAAAGTACGATTACGAGTACCGTGAAATCACCCCGGACTGCGTTGAGGAAGTGCTGGAAATGCAGCTAGAATGGTATCGCTGGCAGGAAGAAAACAATCACTCTGATGCTCTTGTGGCTGAAAACGAAGCGATCGCCAAAGTGCTTAAGGAAATGGACACCATCAAAAATCTTTCCGGGGGAACTCTGCGTATCGGTAACCGCATCATCGCCTACACCATTGCCGAACCGCTCGGGGACGACACTATCGTTATCCATTTCGAGAAAGGGAACACCTATTTCAAAGGCGTTTACCAAGCCATCAACCAGATGTTTCTGGAGAACAATGCCAGCGACAGAAAGTTCGTCAACCGCGAGCAGGATCTCGGCGAGCCCGGATTGCGTAAAGCAAAAGAATCATACAATCCCGTAAATTTTATGAAGAAATATGAATTGACCGTACTTTAGTTCGCCCCCGGCGGCCCTTCGGGGACCAAATAACCCTTTTGAAAAAGGGTTCTCTGGACTCTCCTAAAACTTTTAATAGGGCTTCGCCGCTGGTTACGAAGAACTTTCTGGGAATCTAGTGAATAAAAAAACTAAAAGGTTTTGGGATTCTTAAACCCTTTTGCAAAAGGGTTTAAGGCCCCCGGCAGGGCCGCCGAAGGCTGTCTTATGTTTTTTAAGCAAAAAGAAAGAAAGAGATTAGTAGTATTGGGGCTGGATGGACTTCCGGCCTCTCTTGCTTTGCAATGGGCGACTAAACTGCCCAATCTGGGCCGTATTGCAGGTAAATGCGAGCCTATTTCAGCCGAATTGCCGGAACTTTCCCCGGTAAACTGGACTTCATTCTTCACTGCGCAGAAGCCGGAGAAGCACGGACTTTACGGGTTCACGTCCATTGATCCGCAAAATTATACGCTTTCCATCAATAACTTTGAGCAAGTACTCTGTCCGACCATTTTCGATGCGCTGGGTGAAAAAGGACTGGTCAGCAAAATTATCAATCTACCCAACACTTACCCCGCTAAGTCGGTACGGGGTATGCTCATTTCCGGCTTTGTGGCTGACTCCCTTGAAAAAGCCGTGCAACCGCCATTTCTGCTTGGCCCGTTGCGTGATGCGGGATACCAGCTTGAAGCGGATACCAGCCGGGGCATTATGGACCCGGATTATCTTTTTGATCAGGTTGCACTAACCCTTGAACGCCGCTTGAAAGCACTGGAAATGTTCTGGAACGACCTTGCGTGGGATTTGTTCACCATCGTCTTTACGGAGACGGACCGCCTTTTTCACTTTTTCTATCCCGCTTTCGAGGACGAAAATCATCCGCTTTATCCCAAGGCTGCTGAATTCATGCACAATTGGGACCGGGCAATCGGCATTGTGCTCGATAAATTTGAAGCTCTGCCGGGTGATAAAAAACTGATTGCATTCGCCGACCACGGCTTTGCGGCACTTGAAACCGAAGTAGACCTGAACACCTTCCTCGTGCAGCATGGCTATCTTGAATACACTCAGCCCGCAAAAGACCAATGGGATTCGACAATTATTTCCCCGAGCAGTAAAGCATTTGCCCTTGATCCCGGAAGAATATATATCCATACGTCTGATCGTTTCGGACGAGGACAGGTCAGCCCAGAACAAGCAATGAACATCGCTTCTGAAATAGCTGCGAAGCTTATGCTGCTCGAATTCAACGGCCAAAAGATCATGGATTCAGTGCAGACAACGCGCGAAGCTTACGGAGTTAACCCCATAGGCGACCCGCCGGACCTGATCTGCACCGCCAGACCGGGATTCGATCTCAAAGCCAAATTTGACCGAGTCGAGATATTCGGATTCCACGGCAGAACCGGAACACACACTGTAAAAGACGCATTCTTCTACAGTTCCGACGGGCAGCAGATAAGCACCATGCACCAGACCGGACAAATCATACTTGACTGGTTTAATATTACTTTGACAGATTAAGAAATTCACAACAAATTTTACATACGAAACGGCAAAGCCCTATTAAAAGTTTTTGGGATTCTTAAACCCTTTTTACAAAAAGGGTTTAAGGCCCCCGGCAGGGTCGCCGAAGGCTATATATCATGATAGATTTTCAGAAAGAATTAAACCCGGCGCAGTATGAAGCTGCTACACATCCGCAAGGTCCGGTGCTGGTTATTGCCGGTGCTGGCAGCGGCAAAACACGCACCATTGTTTACCGTCTGGCATGGCTGGTGGAACAGGGCATCCCGCCCGAATCCATCCTGCTGATGACCTTCACCCGCAAAGCCGCGCAGGAAATGCTGCAACGTACCGAACTGATTCTGGGCAGAGACCTGCACGGCACTCAAGGCGGAACTTTCCATGCATTCGCTTATTCAATATTGCGCCAGAACGCTGCGGAAATAGGCTTCCCCAACGGCATCACCCTCATGGACCGCAGTGACTCTGAAGCAGCCGTTAAAGAAGTCAAAGACAGCCTGAAATTCGGCAAAGGTGATCGCTCATATCCCAAAAAATCCACCTTGCTGGATATGATCAGCAAATCGCGGAACAAGGAAACCTCCATCGATACGCTGGTCAATTCCGAGGCCTTTCATCTGGCAACTTACGCATCCGAGATGGAAGAAATCGCCAAAGGTTACGCTGTCTATAAAAAACAGCACGGACTGATGGATTACGATGACCTGCTCTTCTACCTTGAAAAGCTGCTCCAAGAAGATAAATTCCTGCGTAACTCCCTGCGCTCGCGCTACCAGTACATCATGGTGGACGAATATCAGGATACCAACCTTGTGCAGGCCCGCATCGTAGGATTGCTGGCCGGAAAAAACGGAAACGTCATGGCTGTGGGCGATGATGCCCAGTCCATTTATTCTTTCCGTGGCGCAGACGTTACCAACATTTTGAAATTTCCCGATATTTTTGAAGATGTAAAAGTCGTGCGGCTGGAGCAGAACTACCGCTCCACCCAGCCCATCCTCGACCTGACTAACGCCATTCTAGACGGGGCCGAGATCAAATTCGATAAAAAACTTTTCACTGAACAGACTTGGGGAAACAAACCTCAACTCATGGTTCCCCTCAGTGATTTCAGCCAGTCCAACCGCGTACTGGACCGGATCATCGAACTCCAAAAAAAGCATGGCCCGGAAGAAGTGGCTGTTCTTTTCCGCGCCGGATACCAGAGTTACGGGCTGGAAGTTGCCCTTAAACGTCTGGGCGTTGGCTTCAAAAAATACGGCGGTCTGAAATTCAACGAAGCCGCGCATATCAAAGACGTGCTGGCCTTCATGCGTTTGGTCAGCAACCCGGCGGATATCATTGCTTGGCAGCGTACCCTTGGACACATCAAGGGAGTAGGTCCCAAGACCGCGACTAAAATCGCTCAAGCTGTAATTTCCGCAGACCAGAAAGCACTGGGAAAATTTACGAAGAAGTACCAGTTGCTACAGGATATTTTGCGCGATCTTGACGGACTGCGGAAAAAGAACTCCTCCCCGGCAACCTGCCTTGAAATCATCGTACCGCTTTACAAGCCATTGTTGGTAGCTCAATACCCGGACGATTACCCGCGCCGCGAAGCCGGAATTGAGCAGCTCAGCCAGATTGCATCCAACTACGATGATCTGGAATATTTCCTGACTGACCTTTGCCTTGATCCCGATCAGCACAACGAGGAAGAGAAAGCGGAAGATGTAGTCACCCTTTCCACTATCCATTCCGCCAAGGGTCTGGAATGGAACGCGGTCATCATCATCGACCTCGTGGAAGATCGTTTTCCTTCCCGCAAATCCATGCAGAAGCCCAATGAATATGAAGAAGAACGCCGTCTTCTTTACGTAGCCTGCACCCGTGCACGGCAGGAACTTATCATGTGTGCCCCGGCTTCCATCAACCGTAAAAATACGGACTTCTCCGAACCGGCGGTGCCCAGCCCGTTTCTACGCGAGCTGGATCCCGAGCTTTTCGATGAATTGCAGGAATCCTATTCCGGCGGCATGGCGAAAAAGAAAAACAGGGTGGCACAGCCCGATCCCTATTCTGCTCCTTCGGTTTCAACCACCCAAAAGCCCGCGCCCATGAAGCTGGGTCATTGCAAGCACAAGATATTCGGGCGCGGCAAGATCATTGAGCGCATCGAGCCTAACAAGCTGCGGATTAATTTCCCCGGCTTCGGCCCCAAAGTGATAGTCGAAGATTTCGTGGAGATGTTGTAAGATTATTTGATGCGCTACGCGCTTTTAATGAAATAATTTTGCCTCCGGCGGCTTAACCCCTTTCCAAAAGGGTTTAAGAATCCCAAAACGTTTTAATAGTTTTTATTCACTATTCAATCGTAAAATTGTCCGTTAACGACGGCGAAGCCCTAATAAAAGTTTTTGAAGTGTCCAGAGAAACTTTTTCCAAAAAGTTTCTTTGGCCCTCGGAGAGCCGCCGGAGGCAATTATGACCAAGCTAAATTCAGAACAAGACTTCCTGACCCTGATCGATAAATTTTTCCCGTCCGAAAATGGACATGTCACTCTTGGACGCGGGGACGACTGCTCTGTCCTGCGTGCGGGGAAAGACTTGTGCATCAGTAAAGACTTATTTCTGGAAGATGTGCATTTCAGAAGATCATATTTTTCCCCGGCGGACATCGGCTATAAATCCCTTGCGGTAAATATCAGTGATATTGCAGCCATGGGCGGTCAGCCTTGCGGATTCGCACTGGGCCTGATTATTCCTCCCAATCTGGAAAATGAATTCTGGGAACCGTTTTTTAAATCCATGTCTGCGCTCGCGCAGCAGCATGACCTAATCCTAGCTGGCGGAGATCTTTCCGGAGGGCAATATCTCGGTGTTTCTGTAACTGTCTGGGGCGAAGCCGCTGGAGGACGTTTTTTATCGAGAGGTAACGCAAAGCCGGGAGATATTTTATTTCTGCACGGCCCTGCGGGTATGGCCCGCACCGGACTGCTGACCCTTGAAGATCTAGGACCAAAAGCAGCTGAAATTTACCCCGAATGCGTGCAAGCCCACCTGCGCCCGTCCATGCGCGTTGCCGCCGGAATAGAACTGGCCGAGTCGCCTCATGTAAAAGGACTAATGGATCTCTCAGATGGATTGGCCCGCGATTTGCCCCGTTTTCTGGGCTGCTGTGCAGGAAATGTAGGAGCTGAAATTTCACTGGATAAATCGAAATTGCACGAAGAAATCGTTCGCTATGCTGAATCAAAATCGATTTCCTCAGCAGAACACGCCTTTCTCGGTGGTGAGGATTACGCCCTGTTCGGAGCTGCTTCCGCGGAAGGATTTGAAGAATTAAAAGCAGCAATCCCCGGCCTGTACCAGATAGGCACAATCACCGGGGACAATAAAGTATTCCTAAACGGCAGGAAATATACAGCTGGGGGCTTCGACCACTTTTCCAAATAAATTCAGCGAAGCTTACTAAAAGTTTTGGGGATTCTTGCATTAGCTCTTAGGCGAGCGGTCTTTCCGCGAGTCTTAGAGATAACGACAGTGGAACAAACCCTTTTTACAAAAAGGGTTTAAGCCGCCGGAGGCGAAATCTTTTAATCAAAAAGCGCGATAGCGCATCAAAATCAACTCCAGCCCAAGGCCGTAATATACTTATACATAACCCAGAAGTGACAAAAGCTTCCGGCCATGACGAATACATGAAATATTTCATGAAAACCGAAGAACTCGGGCCATGGATCAGGACGCTTCAGGGCGTAGATAACCGCACCAACAGAATACATAATTCCACCAGCCAACAGCCAAAGCAAAGCGCCGGTCTGTAAAGCCTGAATCAAGGGATAAGCTCCCACAATTACCAGCCAGCCCATAGCAAGATAGAAGCCGGTAGACAGCCAGCGCGGTGCATTCAGCCAAACCATCTTGGTAATGATCCCGGCCACAGCCATAGACCAGATAGCTGCAAACAATGACCAGCCCCAAGCCCCCTTCAGCCCCACAAGACAGATGGGTGTGTAAGTTGCGGCTATATAAATGTAGATCATGGAATGATCGAGCTTGCGCAGCCACAGGATGCCCTGCTTGGAAAGGGGTAACCAGTGGTAAAGGGTACTGGCAAGGTAGAGTAAAATCATTCCCCCGCCGAAGACCGAAAAAGTAACCACATGCATCACGCTGGTCGGATTGACTGAAGAAACCAGCAACATAACCAGCCCAGCAATAGCAAGACAAAAACCTATAAAATGAGTTAACCCGCTCATGGGGTCGCGTACATATTGCAGCATAACATCCCGTCCTTGAATAGCGAATTAGTCCTTAAAATTTTCCCGGAAAAACAGCTTGCAGGAAATTCTGCAAAAAGCGGGCAAAAGCTCGCATTCAAACGATCGTTTAAATATAAGATAATTACATTACACAAAAAAAGCCCGTAACACCAGCGGTGTTACGGGCCATTATCATCTATAGACGTACAGAGCGGCTTTTATAGTATCAGTCAGGACTATTCGGAAAGCATACGAACTGCGCAGAATTTTCCGCACATAGCGCATTCTTTTTCATCTTTGTGGTCTTTTCTACGGGCGCAGGCCAGAGCAGGGTCGATTGCCAGTTCGGCAATGCGGTCCCAGTCAAGTTCCTTACGTGCGATAGAAATGTCTTTGTCACGCTGAACAGCATCCTTACGGCCAAGTCCTACTTCACCGCACTGGGCGGCAACGAGAGAAGCCTTAACACCATTCCAAACGTCATCAATTTCAGGCAGGGTCAGGTGCTCTGCGGGAGTGAGGTAGCAGAGAAAATCCACACCGTTCATAACAGCAATTGCACCACCGATGGCACCGGCAATGTGGTCATAGCCGGGAGCGGAATCAGTTACCAGAGGTCCGAGAACGTAGAGAGGTGCGTTATAGGTTGCAGCCTTGATACCGCGAATCTGTGCTTCCACAAGATTCATGGGCACGTGACCGGGGCCTTCGATCATGGCCTGAACGCCATATTCATGAGCGCGCTTGGCAAGCTTGCCGAGTACGAGAACTTCTTCCCACTGCGCAGCATCACCGGCGTCTTCACCAGCACCGGGACGAAGTCCGTCACCAAGGCTGAGGGTTACGTTGTGCTTGAGGCAGACTTCGAGAATTCTATCGTAGTTGGTGAGCAGCGGGTTTTCCGCATCGTTATCACGCATCCAACGGGCAAGGATAGAGCCGCCGCGGGAAACGATTCCCAGCAGGCGTTCGCCTTCTTCGGTTGCCCACTCAGCACCACGACGGGTCAGGCCACAATGCAGAGTCATGAAATCTACACCCTGCTCTGCTTCTTTCTCAATCTCTTTAAGGAGTTCATCAAAAGAAAAACCTGCGGGGTCTTCATCGCGTGCAACATACTGCTGAGCCATTGCATAGATGGGCACGGTACCCAGAGGCAGCGGGCACTGAGCCAGCATATCAGTCCTGATTCCATCAAGATCACCATCAGTGGAAAGGTCCATCACAGCGTGTGCACCGGCTTTCCATGCGGTATCAAGTTTCTTCATTTCCTTTTCACGGTCACTCTTAAAAGGAGAAGTACCGATGTTGGCGTTTACTTTAACCTTTGCGGGCTGCCCGATGAGGGTGGGAGTTACATTCTTGTGATTGGGGTTCCCAAGCAGAACCATGGTCCCGTCTTCAATGCCCTGAATAATGGTCTCTTTTGAAAGACCTTCGCTCTTGCAAAGTTCATCAATGCTGGAATCAAATATGCTTTTGAGAGCTTTATTTTTTGAAAACATCTGATTTCCTTATAACGTTATTTAGGATTGTGCATTTTTCGTATTATCAATGGTGTCTGTACAGGCAATGTCCTTACCTTAATTCGTCAGCGGGTACAATGGAACTTTTTACCCCGAAATCAAATAAGAGCAGGACTTCCCGCAGACTTACGAAAAACACCTCTACTGACTTTTCGTTAATTCTATACACTTAAAGTGTGTCATTTCAGAATTTTATCATGGAAAATTAAACAGATACAAAATCAAATTTGCGTTTATGCCAATTTTCTAGTAGATCAGCAATTCATATTTTCTTGCGACACATAATATTTCAAGGGGGAAATTTAAAATGCGCAATTGGAGAGGATTGTTTTTATTCACAGTGCTATTTACACTGCTATGCCAGCCCGCATTTGCAGCCGACTCAAGCCTCGGACCTGCTAATGCTCTGAAATTCGGCATGTGGACTCTTATTCCACCGCTGGTTGCTATCGTTCTTGCTTTCATTACTAAGAACGTTGTTCTTTCACTGCTCATCGGTGTATTTTCCGGTGCATTCATGCTTGAAGTCGGCGACTTCAATATCTACGATGGATTCGTCAATGGCTTCCTGAGACTTTCCAATGAAATTCTTAGCTCTCTTGCTGATCCGTGGAACGCCGGTATTGTACTTCAGTGCCTCGCTATCGGTGGTCTTATTGCACTGGTATCTAAAATGGGTGGAGCCAAAGCAATTGCTGATGCTCTTGCTAAAAAAGCCAAAAGCCCCAGAAGTTCACAGTTCGTAACCTGGGTACTCGGCCTCTTCATCTTTTTCGATGACTACGCAAACTCACTGACCGTCGGTCCCATCATGCGTCCTGTCACCGACAAAATGAAAGTTTCCCGCGAAAAACTTGCCTTTATTATTGATGCTACAGCTGCTCCCATCGCGGGTATTGCGCTGATCTCCACATGGGTAGCCTATGAAGTAGGTCTCATCCGTGACGGTTTGCAGGGCATCGGCTACACCATGAATGCATACGGCATCTTTGTAGAAACTATTCCTTATCGTTTTTACAACATTCTCATTCTGGTTTTCATTCTTGCCACTATCTGGTTCATGCGCGAATTCGGACCCATGTACAAAGCTGAACATAGAGCACGCACCACAGGCAAATTGCTTGATGACAATGCAAAGCCTATGGTGGCGGATGAAGCAACAGAATTGCAGCCGGTCGAAGGCGTAAAGCCCAGTATCTGGAACGCAATCATTCCTATCGGATCTCTGATAGTTGCTGCTTTCCTCGGCTTTTACTTCAATGGATACAACGGCATTATGGGCGGCGACGATGCAGCAGCTAAAGCTGTATTTGAATCTCCCATGAGCTTTCTGGCTATTCAGGAAGCTTTCGGTGCTTCCGATGCTTCTGTTGTTCTCTTTCAGGCTGCTCTCGTAGCCGGGATTATTGCCCTTGCCATGGCAATCGGCAAAAAAATCATGAAAATTGATGAAGCCATTTCCACTTGGGTGCAGGGCGTTAAATCCCTGAACATCACCGCAGTAATCCTGCTGCTCGCATGGTCCCTTTCCGGCATCATTAAAGAGCTCGGAACCGCAGCATATCTGGTAAATGTCCTTTCCGACACCATCCCGACCTTCCTGCTGCCCTCCATTATCTTCATCATGGGGTCCATCATCTCCTTTGCAACAGGAACTTCTTACGGAACCATGGGAATCCTCATGCCGCTCTGCATCCCGCTGGCCTTCGCGCTGGTACCCGAGCAGGGCTACGTAATCCTGAACATCGGTGCGGTACTCACCGGAGCTATCTTCGGCGACCACTGCTCCCCCATCTCGGACACCACAATCCTGTCCTCCATGGGTTCCGCATGTGACCACATCGATCACACCAGAACACAGCTGTTCTACGCCATCCCGGTAGCAACCATCTCCATCCTGTTCGGTTACATCCCCGCAGGACTCGGAATGCCCGTACTGATCATCCTGCCTGTAGGCGTTTTGGCAGTACTTGCAACAGTAAGATTCCTTGGTAAGCCTGTTTCGAATTAGTTCGCAGCAGAAGATACCAATAAATCTGGCAGACTGATGAGAAAGTGCCAGATGCAAGAAACAAAAAAAATGCTGGAACGACGCGTATACGACATACGTGAGTTTCAGCATTTTTTACAGTGACGCCGCAGATGGTGCTTTAGCAACTATCTGATCCCTCCCTCCGATCTGATTCGGGGGGAGGGATTTTTTGTTTTTCCGTTGACATAGACTTTTTTAGAAAGTTAAAGTGAATTCACATTCACAAACTTGGAGAATCAAATTGAGCAAAAGAATGGACCGCCTATCCAGGCGCGAACAGATAGCAGAAGAAGCCCTGAAGCTTGCAGCTAAGGGAGTTTCCGCCATTACGGTGAGCAATGTTGCCAAGGCCTGCGGCATTGTACCTGCCGCCCTTTACCGTCATTACAAAAACAAGGACGAAATTTTCGATGGCGTACGCGAGCTTATCCGCAAAAAACTCATCGACAATGCCAAAACTGCCATGGACGAAGGCGAGACTCCCCTTGATGTGCTCAGACAACTGGGGCTGCGCCATGCAGAATTACTGTACAGCCATCCCGGCATCCCGCGCCTGCTCTTTTCTGAAGCTGCGTTGGGAAAAAACTCAATCCGCCGCAAAGCACTCTATTCCCTGCTCACAGAATACCGCGCCGCAGCCGCAGACATTGCAGCCAAGGGTCAGGAACTGGGACAAATCCGCAAAGACCTTGACCCGGCGGATATTGTATTCATGCTACTGGGAACCGTAGTTCCGCCCTCCTTCCTCTTTCATATTTCCAGCGGTGAATTCGATCCACGCGAACAAGTCAAACGCAACCTGCAATTATTTGAAGAAACCATTGCTGTGAAAAAGGAGAACTGATTATGAAGTCCGGCCTGAACTTATCACAGATTACCCTGATTTTACTGCTCTCCACCCTGCTCTGTTCCTGCAATGAGACTGAATCTAAACTCTGGCAGGGCTATGTGGAAGGTGAGTTCGTTTACGTTTCATCCCCCTTAAGCGGACAGCTGGATGAAGTCAGCGTGCGTAAAGGACAGACTGTTGTAGCCGGACAACCGTTATTCACCCTTGAACGGGAATTCGAAAAGGCCGGAGTAGATGAAGCTGAAGAAAATCTGGATAAAATCATCAGTGACCTTGCGGACAAACGCAAAGGAAGAAGACCTTCCGAAATAGCCTCCATTAAAGCGCGACTGAGGAAAGCCGTAGCAGCGGAAAAGCTGGCCGCAACAGAATACAAACGCAGAGCAGATCTTTACAGCTCCAGAACTATCTCCGAAGAAGAACGAGACCAAGCCCGCACTGATTACGAACAGGCCATTCAACTGGTGAAGGAAATTAAATCTGAACTCAAGACCGCAACACTCGGTTCACGCAGTGACGAAATCAGTGCGGCAGAATCATCGGTAAGAGCAGCTCAGGCCAAACTTGAACAGGCCCGCTGGAATTACGATCAAAAAGCACAATCTGCGCCACGCTCCGGGCTGGTTTTCGATACTATTCGCTACCGAGGCGAGTGGATTGCCGCCGGGAAACCGATCATCTCCATCCTGCCCCCGGAAAACCGCAAGGTACGCTTTTACGTACCGGAACAAATTGTGGGCGGATTTAAAATTAACGAAAAACTGCTCGTAAATTACGACGGACTGACAGAACCGATCCCGGTAATTCTGACCTACATTTCACCGCAGGCTGAATACACGCCCCCGGTCATCTACTCCAGCCAAAGCCGCGCCAAACTGGTCTTCATGCTGGAAGCCATTCCGGCAGCGGACAAAGCACTACTCTTCAAGCCCGGACAGCCCGTGGATGTGAGCAGGACAGAGCAGGGTTTTGTACTTGAAAACGGCTTCCTCACACGCATCAAAAGTTACTTTCGGAGCAGCGATGACTGATCAAACTGTCATAGACGTATCCGGTGTGACCAAATCCTTCGGCCCCAAAACCGTGGTTAAGGGGCTGGATATGCAGGTCCGTAAGGGTGAAATTTTCGGATTTCTCGGACCCAACGGATCCGGGAAAACCACCTTCATCCGTATGCTCTGCGGGCTGCTGCGCCCGGATTCAGGATCCGGTACCTGCCTTGGTTATGACATCATCAACGAGGCTGAATTTATCAAGCCCAAAGTGGGCTACATGGCCCAGAAATTCAGTCTTTACGGTGACCTGACCGTAAAAGAAAACCTAGATTTCCTTGCCCGTGCTTATCAACTTCCCAACCGCAAAGAACTGATAAATGACGCCATCGAGCGCATGAACATGGGCAGATTCACCAACCAATTAGCCGGATCACTCTCCGGGGGCTGGAAGCAACGCTTGGCCCTGACCGGATGCACCCTGCACAATCCTCAGCTTCTGCTTCTGGACGAACCCACTGCCGGGGTTGATCCGTCTGCACGCCGCGATTTCTGGGACGAGGTGCATAACCTTGCCGCGCAAGGCATCACCGCGCTCATATCTACCCATTATATGGATGAAGCTGAACGCTGCCATCGACTTGCTTACATCGCTTATGGCGATCTGCTGGCAAAAGGCACACTTGATGAACTGGTTCAAAATTCCGGCCTGCACACATGGACCCTCAGCGGACCGAATTTAAATGAATTAACTCCGAAGCTGCGAGCCAGCGACGGCATTGATCAGGTTGTGGCCTTCGGGAACACCCTGCATATCAGCGGACGCGACAACGTATTGATCGAAAAAGGAATCCGCACCCATGCCGGATCTGACAACAAATTTGAACAGTGTGAAACAAGCCTTGAAGAAGTATTCATCGATCTGATGCAGGGGAAAAACCCATGAGTTTACGACTATTCTCATTCAAAAGATTCATGGCTATGGCTGGCAAAGAATTCATCCAGATGCGCCGCGACAGGTTAACCTTCGCCATGATGATCGGAATCCCGCTGATTCAGATCATCCTCTTTGGATTCGCCATCAACTCCGACCCGCGCCACCTGCCCCTTGCCGTTCTTTCCGGGGATAATTCCCGCTATTCACGGTCAATCGTTGCCGGGATGCAGGCCAGTACATATTTTAATGTAGACCGTTTCATTAATTCTCGGGCCGAGGCCAAACGGCTGCTGGAGCTTGGCGAAGTGCAGTTCGTGCTGACCATTCCTCAACAGTTCGGGCTGGATATTGAGCGCGGGGAACGCCCGGTGCTGCTTCTGGAGGCAGATGCTACAGACCCCATGGCAACGGGCAATGCGGTTAATTCCATGCGTGAAATCATAAACCGGGCCATGGCGCGTGATCTCAAAGGCTCGCTCAGCTATATGCTACCCGAAGAAAGCACAGTGGACCTGCGCATCCACGCCGATTACAACCCCGAAGCCATCAGCCAGTACAACATCGTCCCCGGCCTGATGGGCGTAATCCTGACCCTTACATTGGTTATGATCACCTCACTGGCAATCACCCGCGAGACCGAACGCGGAACCATGGAAAACCTGCTGACCACCCCAGTCCGTCCGCTGGAAGTAATGATGGGCAAGATCATCCCTTACGTCATGGTCGGTTATATCCAGATGATGTTGATCATGGCAGCATCCATCTTTGTATTCCACGTCCCCATCAACGGTAATCCGCTGATTGTATTCACCTATTCAGCAATATTTATCGCCGCGAACCTCACCGTAGGGGTAACCATCTCCACTGTGGCCCGCAACCAGCTGCAAGCCGTACAAATGTCCATATTCTTCTTTCTGCCATCCCTGCTGCTCTCCGGCTTCATGTTCCCCTTCCGGGGCATGCCGGACTGGGCGCAAAACCTCGGTTCAATCCTACCGCTGACCCACTACCTGCGCCTTGTGCGCGGGGTTCTGCTCAAAGGAACAGGCTGGGAAGAATCCCTATACCACCTATGGCCCATCGTGGTTTTCTGGCTGATCGTAATTATCGTAGGGTTGAAGAGGTATCGGCAGACTTTGGATTAGGGGGGATTTTAAGGCAGAACTATTGGCTTGCCCGGTTGATAAAGGCAGTGTATTTTTAAAAAATCAAAGGGAGATCAAAATGCCCAGCACACCTCAAAACACACAACCCACTGCACCCGCAGAAATCGACAATCGCTCAACTTATGAAACATGGTTCGCCAAGCAAATTCAAGAAGGCATTAATGCCGTTGAAAATGGGGAAGTTGTTTCGCATGAAGAAGCAAAAAGTGTATTCGTGGATTAGGTGTTAAAATCAAATAAAGAATCCCTCCGAACTATAGCTAGGAGGGATTAATTTTGCCTATTTCGATTTAATCGTTTTAGCCAGCTTCGTAAGCTGATCGAGTCCATCAAACGTAGATGGAATATTCCCTTCATCAGCTACAATTCCTGAAAAAATAATATTTTCAAATTTTGCCAAGGCTTCTTTGTCTTTTGCCTTAATCTCTTTTGAATAATCCGAATAGTTCTGAATAAACTGACACAAGGTTTTTCTTAACTCAATTTGTAAGATTTGGGATTTCACAGACTTGTAGTTGATCAAGGCTATGCGGAAAAAATATAAAAGAACAATTACACCGGAAAACATTGGAATTAACCGAAAATAATTATTTGTTGCAACAGTCCCAAGAGATGTAACTTCAATCCGGGTAGACGCATAGTAAAATTCAAATCCAATAAGTGCTAAAATGGCTACACCCAGTAGCAAAACCCATCTAAAACTCCATTTTTTCTCTTTATCTTTTTCTGTAGACAGCTGGTTAAACCCTTTATGAAGGCCTACAAAATTATAACCTGTTTTTTGTTTTTCAAGAGCGGTCTGCAATAAATTAACTTTATCTTGCTTATCTTTAATCTCCTTATCCCAAGTTTCTTTTAAATTCTCAGCATGCTTAGTAACTTCTTCAAATTGAAAAATATGCTGAAGCTCATGACCACTAATAATCCGCTTGGTCACCATTATTGGCGTGAATGAAATTGCATATTCTATTGAATCCTGTTCACTCTCATCAAATGAACCTAACTCTTTCTTTGCAAATGCAATAAATTCATACACAGGATGATTCAATCCAGCAGCAGACAAATAGAATTCACAGGCAAACCGCAAAAAGTAGCTGTATAGTAAATCCAATTCAGATTTATTTATTGGCCGTTTAACATTACGCTCAAAATGGCGACCAATATACTCAATGTTAACTTGGCATAATTCATCCCACGCTTCGCTTGACTCGTATATTTCATTTAATAGATTTATAAGATACGAATTTCTCGATTTGGCAAAAACATTCAAGTCAGGAGACTCAATATCCAAAGAGTCTCTTACTCTTTTAATGAGCTCTTTATTCTCAGGAACAGAAAACAACTTCAACTGCGTCTCACTCATCTCCAACCTCCAAATATTTTATGCAGCAGAACAAATACAACCTTATAATAAACAAGACAAGCTTTAGCTGAAACCGCATTACAATCCCCAAGCTAAATCAATCACACATCCAGCCCTCACTCCCCGTGAGGGCTTTTTTTACGCCCGCAATCCAACACCCTCCCAAATTTAATTTTAATATTGACATACATTTTTAAAATCCGTAGCACATAAACACAATCAATCTACAATCTTTAAACGGAGTTTGTTATGAAATTCATTAAACCAACCACATTCGTACTGTCCTGTCTGCTCGCGGTTCTGTGCTGCTCAACCGCATTTGCCCATGAATTCATCGTTAAACCCGTACAGCTGACTGCTGAGAAAGGACATGTTGTGCCTTTCAGCGTTGTCTCTGCGCATGTATTTATGATCAGTGAAGAGATGGAGCCGATTAATCAGGTTGAAATGAATTTCATCCAGAACGGCAAATCCACTCCGGTCAAACTTACTGAAAATGAAATGCTCATGACTTTGGACGGTCAGGTAAAACCTGAAGCTGAAGGTACCGCCATCATTGCCGGACACCGTAACGGTATGATCTGGACCCAGACCACCCAAGGTTGGAAACAGCAGTCCAAGAAAGGATTAAAGGGAGTTATCAGAAGCGGGAAATACGAAAAATTCTGTAAGACTCTGATTACTGTGGGCAAAGCAGACGGCAGCTACAAAAAAGCAGTAGGCCACAAGCTTGAGATCATGCCCATGAGCGACCCCACTCTGGCTAAAGTCGGTGATGAAATTGAATTCCAGACCCTGCTGGACGGCAAACCCGTTTCTATTGAAAGCATGACCGCCACTTACGACGGATTCAGCATGAATCCCAACACCTACGCCTATTTTACCGAGCCTTACGGTAACGGCCTTGCAAAAGTTAAAATTACTGCTCCCGGAACATGGATGGTCCGCGCGCAGTATAAAAACGATCAAGCTACTGCGGATTACGATAGCCACGTAATGCGTGCTGTGCTGGTCTTTGAAGTAAAATAAATGCTGTATAAAAAAATCATCCCGGCCGTGATTTTCATCGCGGCCGGGTTCTTATGCTTCGGCAGTGTAGTTTGGGCACATGGGGTTGCTTATGAAATGGTCGAAACCTCACCGGCTGTGACATTTAAATCCGGATTCTCATCCGGGGACCCCATTGCCTACGGAGAGGTGCTCATCTACGCGCCTGAGAATACTGAAGTGGAATTCCAGAACGGACGCACTGACAAGAACGGAGTTTTCTCCTTCCTGCCTGACCGCGCCGGAATATGGAAAGTGGAAGTTGACGGCGGACTGGGCCACAAACTTATGTTTGATGTGGAAGTCGCCGAATCAGATAAAAATGAACTTGCAACCCATGAAAAAGAAGCCCCATTGCAGGGATCCATTGAGATCAGGGCTTTGCTGGGAATCAGCCTGATTTTCAACCTCTGTCTTGCAGTTACCTACCTCCGGGCAAGACGGAAGGCTACGGCGATAAAATAAAATTGACGGCTAACCAGAATAATAACCGGGGAAAATGTACACCCCGTTAGCCTGCATCCAGAAGCCCTGTTTGCCATTTTTGCTTTTGTACAACCTGCTCAGTCCGGCACGGATGTACACTTCCTCCCCTCCGGCGAGCAGGGCTTCCAACTCATCAAGCCGATCCTGCTGCACATATTCCATTGCCATTCGATGAAAACACAAATCAGCAATGGGCGTGTGACGGAATTTTTCCCCGCCTTTATCTGTAAAACCGAGACGCAGCTTTATATCATCGCCTGAATCAACAACAGCAATACTGACCGACTTAGGATTGACCCGTATGGTCCTTATGGAATGGGCACAAGGGGATTCAGCAGGCACACATCTGTTCTTGGAGGTAATTATGCCATCGAAAGCTTCACTGATGGAATCAACCGCACTGCGCTCAAGCAGATCCTTAAAAGTTTCCTCGTCAACGCAATCAAGCCAGACATCATTTTCAAAAGTACAATCCTCCACATGAGGAGAATCTGCATCTTCATGAGGTATAATGTCGGCGGAAACTATGATCCCCGGACGGATATCCCTGAATTCTACGAAATCCAGATTTTCATAGGGTAACGGACGGTAACAAGTGCAGTCGTCCTCATCCAGCAAGGCCATGCAAACATTATCGCTATCATTAAATCTCGTTAAATCGGTTAAAACCAGCATGCAAAATTTTCCTTTCGATCAAAAAATAAGAACAGACACCCTCGCTCTACTTTAAAAACATAAATAACCCAAAAAAGTCAAGCAGATCAATAGCTCCGACACATTTAATCTAATCAATTATAATTCCCGGATTCACAATTTACTTTTCAACTCAAAGCACAATTCTCAAAAAAAAGTCCAATATTTCTTTAGGTAACGTAAGCAACCCAAAAAAGGCGGAGCCTTAACGACTCCGCCTTTAAAATTTACGATTGCATCATCTGCCCCGCCTGATTGACCACGCCCTGCATCTGAACGGGGTTCAAACCTGACTGTGAAAGATCCTTAATTATTCCCGACCCCATGGAAGCAGCCTGTAAATTCTGCTGCAATTGCTGTTGTTTCATAGCCATATCCCTGCGCATACCCCTGAACTTCTCCACTTCATCACCGGAACGCACAATACCGCTCGGCACGCCGATAAGATCCGCGTAATCATCCACGGCCCGGTCCATGTCCACCTTATCCAGCACTTCAGGATTGGCTCGAGCCAGATTACCCACAAACTGAGCCAGCGACTGGATCGATTGGGTGCCGACCATTTTCTGGGCCTGTGCCAGCACTGAAATATAGTCGATCTTAATATCTGCCCCTTCAAGAATCGAGGGAGCTTCCGGCAGCTGCCCGGAACGCATCAGAAGACCGAATACCCTGTCGATAAGCGGATCAAGCAGTTCTGTATGCTGCCTCTCGATTACCGGTCCGAGCTGGATCAGCTTTTCCTCATGCCGCTCGGCAACCTCTGCGGCAGTGATGGTCTTACGATTAGACCCGGCCATCATCATAAAAATATCGTTGTAAAAGCCCTCCCTTACAGCAGTACGTACATCCTGAATTTTATTGCTGACCCCGGCCAGATCAGGGCGGACCTGATAAAGCGGAGATACCGAATCCTGCTGGTTCTGTTCCACCGGGTTCTGTCCTCCGGGCAGCAGGTTCAGCCGCCTTGAATACATGGAAGGCACCTTCATGGGCGGGCGCAAGGTCAAGTGCACGGCCTGAATCTGACTTTTGCTCATTTCCATAAGCATCTTCACATCAGCCAGTACATCCATGGCCGGGGAACGCCCATACACATCCATAGCAGCAGTATCCCAGCGCGGAGCCATGTACGGATTCTCCATAAAACCACTTTCAGAAAGCACGTGTCCGCCTCTGCCATTGAGCAGGAATACGGATTCAAAAGGCATGTTCATGGCATCCATGCGCTCCACATCAAACTCATCACGCGGCTGGACAACATGCAACACGTCAAACCAATGGTCCCGGTTCACATTCAGGCTGGTGTGCACTGTAGCCGGTAGATTCTGCTTGCCGAAACGTTTTTCAAGCTGGCGGGCTGTCATTTTGAACTCACGGTAGACCGTATCAACCCGCCCTTGCGCGTCCGTGGCAAGGCAGTATTCCCCGGCAGTCAGGGTACGGAAACGGATTCCACGCTCATCATCCGGCTCACAATACAAAATCCCGGTGCCGAACCCTGCAAGCTCCGTATAAAGCGAATGAATACAGGAATAAAAGTTACTGCGGGCCAATGCGCGATACATGATGTTTTCAACCTTGGAGACCCATTCGCGCACCGACTTATGCCGTGCAAGATCGCGATCGGAAATGCCCAGCCTGAACCACGGCCTTGCCGGGGAAGTCAGCCCGCCCTGTAAGCCGGCAGCTAAGACACGTAAGGACCTTGTAGCTGTGGAATCAATAATCTTGCCGGACCTCACACGCCCGTCATTAGGGCGATGTCCGTCATAAATTCCCTTACGGGGCAGGATATAATCACTGATCTCCTGCCAATGCGATTCCCAGCTGTTGCGTTCCTGACGCAAAGACTGCAATCGCTGCAAATATTTATTATTTTCAATATGTCTCATATTTTAAATCTCTCCGAGGGCCAGAGGGGGRAACTTTTGAAAAAAGTTTCCCCCTCTGGACTCCCCCTTCCAAACTTTTTAGTAAGCTTCGCTCAATTAACTAAGACCCTATTTTCATATAAAATCAGTACAACTTTTCAAGCTGCCCCAGATAAAAACTATTAAATTTTTGGGCTTCTTACTCCCCTACAATACGTACTATCTTTTTACACTTGGGGCACTTAACCTGCACTTCAACAACTTTACCTTTCATCAAAAGTCTGCGGCAGACCGGACAACGGTGCTCACTCATTGCATTACTCCTTTGGAACGGGTTAAAATTTCTTTATTAATCTTAGCCTTACCTGCCACCCCGTCCGGGCTGGTGAGAATGGTTTTCCTCCTGCCTAGCGCATGCACCTTGCGCATACGCCCTTCGGTTTCCTTACGCCGGGCAACTTTGATATCAAACTCGGCATTCTGACGGTCCACTTCCTGCTGACGGACGTCATTGGGATGCAACCATTCACCGTCAATTTTGTTGTATCCGGCATTCTGCATTTCACCAGGCGTATACCAATGCCCGGTCTTATCAGAAAAAGTCCAATCTTCTGGGACGCTCCAATCCGACGGGGCATTAAGTCCCTGCTTAGTAGATGAAGGATTGGTGCCGTAGGTGTAGCTGTGCCACTTGAAATAACCGTTAAAACCGGGCGAACCGTTATTGAACCAGACATGTGACTGTCCCTTCTCAGCCGCAGGCAAATCAGGCCTGTAATAATTAGACATAATTCTCCCCTACTGGCCTAATTTGGTCTTTTGGGCCTGTAAACTCTGAGTAGCCGTTGTCAGCTGCCCGATATCACCCTGACCACCGGTCAATACAGTTGCGCTGCGCCCTTTTTTCATACGCTCCATCTCGCGCATTCTCTTAGCCTTCAGCTCCTCTTCGCTCTTATTGATGGCGTCCATCTTAGGTGGTTCAGGTGCCGGGGCCACCGGGGGTGCCGGTGGCGGTGAAACTGGTGATGAAGGTGCTTTTCCTCCTCCGCCTCCCATAATCATTCTCCTTGTTTAGAAATTTGTGTGACGGGCACGTTGCCCTCATTATTCCTGACCGCACAAAAAATTGCGGCATCAACGCTTTTGTCTTCAGCTGCCAGATAGGCAGCCTGCGGAAGAATTCCCGCTCTCCTGAAACCGGACCTTTCCGCCATGCGGCAGGCCAGCTGATTAATCATGGGTATCAACCCCTTTATACAGTCGAATATATATTCGCCCACTACGTCAGTTGCTGACAATAGATGACGCAGTACCCCGCGCCCCATCTGCAAAGTTCCTTTACCGTGAAATCCGGGCATAATAGCAATATGCACAAAGCACGATTTCGGACTAAAACCATTCAGCCAGAACAATCCTGCGGGTTGCTGATCCTTAAATCCGAAAAAGAAATGCTGATCTTCGCGACGCACCAGCTTTCGAAAATCACAAAATGATTCAATTGTTCCGTCATAAAAAATTACCGGAAGTTGTCCGGCCTTACCCATGATTTCCCAGAACCAGCGTAAATGCCCGTCGGTAAGTGACTCACTGCCGTCAAAGTTTCTGAATTTATAAAAGGTAAAACCTCCGTCCACTTCAAATCCGTACATCAGCCCGCTCCTGTAAAAATGTCGTAATCCATAAGACCCTGCATCTCTTCCTGCTGCTCCAGCACGTGCTGCTGCTTAGGAAAGACAGTACCCAGTGCGGGGTCCAGAATACGGGCCATGCAATCGAGCATGTCATCATGAGCAGAAACGGGAAAAGCAAGATATTCATCATCGATAAATTCACGCACAAGATCGCGCTCACGGCCTTGATGATCCATGAACCGGGCCTGCCATGGCAGGTAGAACCGCCCCTGTTCAAATAGAGGAACCAGTTTGCGGATGCGGTCCGTCTTGGGTACGTTTCCCCCCAGCGGATCAATAGAAAAACGGTAATTCTGCTCATTCATGACATATTGCATGTGCTCCACATCGGCCTGCTGCCCGTACTTTTCATAACCCACAGCCAGCGGGCTATAAGCACGATGCAACCGGAACAATGCCCGTGCCCGCTCAGTAAGATTCAAACGGTCACGAATACCGTCAATGAGATAATAGTTGCAGTCCGGCCCCAGCCCGATAACCAGCATGACCGTATAATCGCTGCCGGATTTTTTCTCACTGGCCGGGTCCACCAGCAAATAACGGTTGAACTGCTGCCAGCGCGTTTTGCCGCTGCGGTCACGCGGGTCCCAACGGCAAAGCCATTCCTCACGGAAACCCTGCACGTCATCCGCGCGCGGGTCCTGCATCATCTGGCAGCCGAACACATAAGGTCCCATTTCCCGCCGCTTTGTCTGCAATTGCTCACGGGTCAAAAGCATAGGTTCACCGTCCATAGTACCATCCGCAGTAGCCGGATAAACACGGGGAATTGCAGCCTCACGCTTCATCATTTCCCGATAAGTATCGTTAAAGTGATAACGGGTCCCGATGTACCGCTTGATGCCCTCACGGGTACCGAGGTTGATGGACAATGCCCATGCCTCAGTGGTCTTAAAAATCATATCCGGCGAGGAAACCGACTCGCGGGTCACCACATCATCATAGATAAGCCGGGAGAAATGTTTGCCCGTGGGCTGTCCGTCCACCAGTCCCCAAGCTTCTACCGTGGCTTCTTTGGGATTTGATTTACGTTTGACGATAATCCCATCCTCTTCAGACCATTTGGGGGAATCCTTTTTGGGATTAGCCCAGAGCACATCCGGGTAGCACTGCTTGAGCAGCTCGTTACGTTCAAATTCCTGCTTGATCTGACGCAGAAATCCCTTGGCAACAGGCCGGGTGTGGCTGAAAATTCCTACGGTAACTTCCGGGTCACGCAAAATATCCTGTATGGTCAACGCGAAAGTAATGATGGTCGATTTGTAATGCTCACGAGACCAGAGATCGAGATGTCCATCCGGGTTGGCCTGCACTTCGCGGCAACGTTCAAATACCCATTCGTTATTAGCGTCAGCACGGCCCAGCAACCGGGTCAGCAAAAAGAAAAGATCATTGCGGCCCAATTCTGCCATAATCAGCAAGGGCTGCTTATGCTGCTCCGCTTCACGCAGAATTTGGGCGTACCATTTATTTGCGCTGTCCAGATCCGTAAACTTCATCAAGTTTCTCCCTCAGTTCCGGGCTGATAGCACGGCTTTTCTTCGCACCTTTTGCCGCTGTACCCTCCTTTTTAGTGTCTGTGATGCCCCATGCTTTGCGTTCCATGTCGTGCCTTTTGTGCATGATGTCGAGCTTGGCTTTCAGGTCTTTGACCATGTCAGAATCATTGCCCTCTACTGCCAGTGCGAACACCTCCCGGAACCGGTCCAGCTCCTCTTTCTGTTTTTTAATGACTTCACTTTTTGTCATTTTTTCTCCAAAAAATATTTAATTTGATGCGCTGCGCGCTTTGTCAGATGATTTCGCCTCCGGCGGCCAAAGGGGATAATCCCCTTTGGAATCCCTATTAGTTGGGTCAGGATTCCTTTTGCTCTGGCGAGCTAAATTCATCATTTTTGCTAGTGAACCCATTTTGTTTCCGGCAGGCAGGAAATTTCAGCTCTCGCCCGATTCATGCACTTACGGCAGAGCCGGGCTTCGCGAACCATCTTGCGTTTACCAAAGTGAATCTCGATTTTAAACGGCTCCAGTACATCTGTACGTCCGCATCGTTCACAGCGATCTCCGTCAAACATCCCGCCAATCCATGCCGAGGCTTCAGCCAGTATTGCTGTCCCGGTCATTTGAAAGCCTCGTAAGCAACTCGCCCTGCTACCCCGGCAACAACAGCCGCAGTTCCCCAGACAGCCCTTTCCAAATTACGGAACTTCTCCGCATGGGTGTGGCAACGACGCGCCCCGTTAATTTCCGAGATATCCTCCTGAATGGACTTGACCCGTTCATCAATGCGGATGAGCAGATCCTGCAATTCACTCCTTTCCTCAACCATTTTTTTCCCTCCATGTTTTTGCAACCTTCTCAGCACTGCGCCCGACCACGTATCCTCCAAGCCCAAGTTCCATAAGCGACCAGAGCTGCGCAGGCAGTTCCAGATGAGGAGCCTTGGTCCAGAACAAAGCAAGATACGGATAAAGAAGGTAGTTGTTAGCTACGATGGCAACAATGGTCAGCATCAGAATCGGCCGCCACGAACGCTGCAACCAGTTGCCGGACATCTCCGCCAGCATGATCTTGACCCTCGATTCAAGGTCTGCCAGTTCGCCACGATTCTGCATTTCCATGAGCCGCAGCTTCGCCTTTTCGCGCTCCCCGGCATCAGGCCAGATCTTGTCGATGATGGTCGACCCAAGATCGAGGATTGAACCGATCATTCTGCCACCTCTACTCCGCCGCTACTTCCTCGACGTACGGGGCTGGAATAAGTTGGGCGTACTTTCTGCCTCTTGTAATCGAGCAGGGAATTTCCGAATTCGAGCCATTCGGGATGCTCATCAATAAAAGATGCATAGTTTTTGATTGTTCGCCGCGTCTCAAGCGGATAAAGCGCGGCAAGTGTTTCTGCCTTGATTTCTTTCACTATTTCGTCCTCCTATAACTATAAGATAATTGGCAGGGCGGACCTGAAGTAGGTGACTCAGGTCCGCCCGTGGGACTTTTGTGAAAAAATGACAAAAAAAATCCTCCCTGACCGAAATCAAGGAGGAAGTACAAATCCTATGGAATTAATGTTTAAACTTTAATTCAAAACAACAGACCATAGTAGTTTTATACCCAGCAGGATAAGCACCCCGCCGAGAAATTTCTTAACTGTAGCAGGCTTCATCTTAGCATGCATAACCTTGGTACCAAGATAACCGCCTCCCCAGGCAGCCAGTCCGGCAAAGATCAGTAGCTTAATGGAAACCGAGCCCATCATGGCATAAGCCGCAAAAGCGGTAATGGATGAAAAAGGCACAGCAAAAGCGGTTACAGTCGCTACCTTTTTGGGATTAAATCCCTGCATAATCATGAGCGGGGAGATAACACCTCCGCCGCCAACCCCGAGCAGTCCGGAAATAAATCCTGCCAAAACACCCACCAGAAACGGTCCGCCAAGCGGACGGTCCTCACGAAACTGGTCTTTATACTTGGAAGTCTTGAAGAATAGCATCATTGTCCCCGAAAAACACAGGAAACAGATAAATAGTATCATTAAAGACTTTAACGGCAGGAAGTGCCCGATCCAAGCTCCCAGCGGAGCCATGACCACCGAGGCAACCACAATGGGGATACCCAGTTTAAAATCAAGGCGCTTCTCCTTAATATTAGAATAAGTCGCCCCGATCATGCTGACAGCATTAACAAAAAGACCGGTAGGACGTGCCAGATCAAAAGGCACTCCCATCCACGTCAGAGTGGGAATAAGCACCACCGCCGACCCCACTCCGCCAAGCGCGAAAAAAAAGCTCAGCAAAAATGAAACCAAGGTAATGCCCAAAGTCAACATATCCATGGCTACATGTTGGCCAGCGGGCTGGGTTTGAATGCTTTGACCATATCTTCCATGGAAGCAGCCATGCCTTTGACCTGCTCAAAACCATGTGCGCGCAGCAGGGTATAAGCAACGGCGGAACGAAAAATTGAGGTACAATAAGCAACCACCAGCTTATCTTTAGGCAGCTCTTCCATGCGAGCAGGCAGCTCATTAAGCGGAATATGCTTGGCAAAAGGAAGCACCAGATATTCCATCTCCTTATCAGAACGTACATCAAGAAAAACCACGTTATCCTGTCCATTACCAAGAGCCTTGCGCATACCTTCAACGCTCATAGTATGTTCACCGGAACTCAGGAAATCAAAATCCATCTCAGCAACGGCATCGTTAAGAGCTTTCATTTCAGACTCCAATCGTATGAATATGGTTATTTGGCAAAATTGCCAAGTTTGAAACGTGAATTTGGTAATATTGCCAAATAGAGGACAAGTCAAGCGGCTAAATCATTTTACAACAAAAAGATGATATCGAAAGAAAAACATATATATAGAGCATTGCGGTGTCTCACTGCCACTCATTAACCTCATCAATTCTGCTCCGAAGCTAGCGTAACAATGAGTCCAGCACCTGCACATGCTTTCCGTCAGGGAAAATTTCCATATAACGACGTGCGTACTCTGCGGCCTTCCCTCGCTGGTCAAGCTGCATGAAGCAACGGATAGCACCGTAGAGGGCATTTTCGTAATACGGTGTATTATGATATTCACGAATAATCCTGCGGTAGGACCGCAACGCCCCATGCACATCATTCAGATGATAAAAATACAATCCGCCGATCTGGAGCAAAACTTCGCCTTTCACATTCTGGCAGGAGCTGAGTTCTTCAGCAATAAGCAATGCTGTTTCCGCGTCCCCAGCTTCTCCGGCATCAGCCAGGTAATGCGCATAATTTATAATCCAGCGGGCAAGGATCTCATTGAGCTGCGCCTGCCCCTTCAAGGACGGGGGAATCTCGACCGAAGTAAGCAGAGACAACCTGTCACGGGCTCGGGATAACCCTGACGACTTGGTAAATGAAAAAACCGGCAGAGGTTTGCGGCCAGCATAGGTTGCGGTCATCTGCCCGATATCAAGAATGGCAGTAGTGCCTTCTCCTTGGACGCCGACACTCCCTTCATCCAGAAAATAAAAACCTGCGTTCCCTTTCTGTGTCAGAGAAATATCAGTACCCCGAATGCCTATTCTTGTGCGAGGGGTGGCAATAACGGCCCCCTCACGCTTACTGAGCAAAGCCCTTAACACCCCGCGATAAAAAGTGCCGATAACAGTCTGTTTCACACCCTCGATTTCCCCGCCGAGCATAAATTCACTGTCCTCACCAAAACTCATGGTTGACCCGGCATCAAGTCGCAGAACGGCCTTGCCGTCCGGCCCGGTGCGCAACACATCCCCGACCTGAACTTCCTGACCGATCTGGACCCGGACGAAAAAATCCTGATTGGAACGACGCAATTCCACTGTGCCGGTCAGCATCTCAAGTGAAGCAGCATATGCTGTAGATGAAGCTACTATCCAGACCAGCAGAATTAACGAAAAGAACAGAGCACGCCGCATCAGAATCTCCTCCTTTATGGAAAAATTGAAGAGAACCGTAAACTAGAAAAACCGTCACATGAAACTTAATAATATCGAAAATTATGCTCAAAGGCACGACAAAAGACCTATACCTACATCTTACCAACAATCCGGACGTAAAATCCCTTGAGAATGGTTTCAACGACAACCATAAAACAACTTAACCTGAATATAATCATAGCTTTCAGGTATAATTCATGACACCTTAAAACAAGAATGAGAAGCACTATCAAGTGAACCTCATAACTAAACCAAAATAAGGAAAACTAATGAGCTTAAAAAATCGCCTTACACTGTCCGTTATAGGCATGTTTGCAATAATTTTATGTATGTTTGTCGGGACTACATATGTTGCTTTCAAGCAGAAAGATGACGGGCTCGTAATAAACCTTGCTGGCAGACAGCGCATGCTCTCCCAGAAGATTTCTAAAGAAGTAATGCTCTACATGCTGGACAGCAGTGAAGAACACAGAAAACTTATCCACAAAACAGAACAGGTATTTTCAAAAACGCTGGCTGCACTAGCTAATTCCGGTCAAGCCCCATTAACGCTTAACGTCAATGGGCCGTCTGCCTCCATTCCCAAGCCGGAAACAACAGTAGCAACTCAACTCAGAAAAGTGGATTCCGTATGGGATGAATACTCCGAAATGGTCGAAAGCATTCTCGACGGATCAAAACAGATTTCTCCTGATGCACTTTCCGGTAAGAGTTTAAGCCTCTTGAAAGAGATGAACGCAGCTGTCGTCATGTTGCAAAAAAATGCTGAAAACAACACGCGAATGCTGGTTTTAATGCAAGTTGGCTTTACAATTCTTGCTGTCATTTGCGTATTGGCTGTGCTGGTCATGCTACGCAAAAGAATATCCGGCCCACTGGAACGTTTGAAAAACTACGCACTGGCTGTGGCAGGCGGTAAACTTGATGCCAAAATTTCAGGAGATTACGAATCTGAACTTCTGGAATTAAAAAATGCTATTAGCGACATGGTTAATACAATCACAAAAACCATTGCCGAAGCTGTAGAAAAAGGAGAGCTTGCTGAAGCCGCATCCCTTAAAGCTGAACAAACTCTCGTCGAAGTTCAACAAAAGCAGGAAGAAGTTGAAAAACTGCTCTCTTCAATGGAAAGCGGAGCTGAAGAAGCAGGTAATATTTCCAATGAAGTTTTCGAATCTTTAGGCGAACTGGCCGCGCAGGTTGAGCAGGTCAACAGAGGAGTCGACGTACAACGTGACCGACTGACCGAAACAGCGACCGCCATGGAAGAAATGAACAGCACCGTGCTTGAAGTGGCTCATAACGCATCAAACGCAGCAGAAAGCGCGGATCAGTCACGTAAGAATGCTCAAACTGGGGCTCAAGGAGTCTCCAAAGCGGTATCCTCCATCCATCAGATCCAGAACCGGATAACCGGCCTGAAAGAAACCATGGATACTCTAGGCCAACAGGCTGACAGCATCGGCCACATTATGGATGTAATCACAGACATAGCCGACCAGACAAACCTGCTGGCCTTGAATGCCGCAATCGAAGCCGCCCGTGCCGGCGAAGCTGGGCGCGGTTTCGCAGTTGTTGCCGACGAAGTCCGCAAGCTGGCCGAAAAAACAATGGATGCCACAAAAGAAGTAGGCGAAGCCATTTCCAGCATTCAGGCTAATGCCAAGGAAAACATCAGTGCCGTTGAATTCGCTGCCGGAGATATTATTGAAAGTACTGACGCAGCCTCTGAATCCAAAAAATTCATGGATGAAATAGTAGACATTGTAGATGAAACAGCCGGCCTTATCCAATCAATTGCCACAGCCAGCGAGCAACAATCTGCAACATCCGAAGAGATTAACCGCGCACTGGGCGATGTTTCCACTGTGGCCTCCGAGACAGCTCAAGGCATGAACACCTCGACCGAAGCTCTACAGGAAATAAGTGATAACGTTGAAAGGCTTAACTCAGTTGTTCAACAACTGGCAGCCTCTAAATAGCAGATCAGACAGCCCGCAATATCTCATGGTATTGCGGGCTCTTCTCTACATCCGCACTAAAACCTTCTTAGCTCCCTTACTCATGGCCAGCTCGAAGGCTTGCTTAAAATCAGTAAAATCGAATTCCGCTTCGATCAAACCACTCACATCAATCATGCCCTGTTCCAGCACATTCAGGGCCAGACCGATATCCCCGCAACGGGAACCGACAATTGAAATTTCATCCACCACCAGCTTGGCAAGGTTGATGGAACTTGGCAGATGTGAAGTAGTTTTGGCTACAACAGTTCCTTCCGGGCGCACGAAATCAAGAGCGTAATTAATCCCCTGTTCACTACCTGTGGCTTCCACCACCAGATCAAATTTATCCCAGTCCGCTGCCAGCGCGGTGAGCTCTTCAGGATCGTTGATGCAATGGGTCTTAACACCCTGCTCGGCCGCAATGGCAAGCTTGTCTTCATGTTTACCCACCAGCAGCACGTGCGGATTATAAAGTTTCAGAGCCAGCGCGGTCAGAAGCCCGAGTTTACCATCCCCCAGCACCATTACCCGCATATCCCCGGTAACATGAATCTGCTGGCTTACCTCCAACCCGGCAGCCAAGGGTTCGGCAAAGACCGCAGCCCGATCCTCAACCCCGTCAGCGACAACATAAAGATTCTCCGCAGGTACTTTCAAATACTCGGCAAAAGCCCCATCATGATTAACAATACCAATAACGGTACGAACCGCAGCATGCCTGCGATCGCCTACATACGGCCCCACCGGACAATTGATGTCTGCCACTACGCGCTTACCGACCAACTCCGGCCTGTCCGGGCATTCCTCAACTTCGGCAACAAACTCATGTCCCGGCACACCTGCAAACCCGTAATAGCCCTTATGCAGTTCAATATCTGTGTTGCAAATTCCAGCCAATTGGACTTTGAGCAGAGCTTCGCCCTCATCAAGCTGAGGCTTATCCCGCTCTACAAAATCAATCTTCCCGTCTTCAAAATATATTGCACGCATGATTTCTCCTTTGATTCCTATCACTATCGCTTCTAGCAGCAAGTTCAGCCAACGCCAAGGGATGAAACATAAAAACCCCGGCAACCTACAGGCTGCCGGGGCATCAAAACATATTCACTGATCTACAGTTAACTAAGCATCTGCTGCTTTTTAAACCAATCCACTGCATCCTGAACAGCTTCCACAGCCGGACGATGGGTGTAGCCCAGTTCTCTTTCCGCCCGATCAGATCTGTAATACATTTTTTTAGATGCCATACGCACGCTGTCCATGGTCGCCACAGGATTTTTAATTAACCCCAGCCTTGCCAGTAACTCTCCGAAAAAACCTGCGGAATACATAACAGCCTGCGGAACCTTGAATTTTGGTCCGGGCTTGTGCGTAATGCGGGCGGTCATGGCGAATAAATCCTTAAGACTGAGATTATCTCCACCCAAAATATACCTGCGCCCGACCTTGCCATTCTGCAAAGCCAGCAAATGCCCGAGGGCGATATCATCCACATGGGCCACATTCAGCCCGGTATCGGCATAGAACATTCCACCGTCGCGAGCGGCATTAAGCACCATGGTTCCGGTGGGAGTAGGACGAGAATCACCCGGACCGACCGGTGTTGAGGGATTCACAATTACAGCCGGAAGACCTTCGTTGCGGACCATATCCATAACTACCTTCTCAGCCAAAAACTTTGATTTCTTGTACGGACTGATCATATCGGCAACTGAGGAAGATGCATCCTCATCAGCAGGACTGCCGTCAGCATTACAACCCAGAACGCAAACACTGGAAGTGTAGACAATGCGTTCCACTCCAGCCTCAAGAGCCTTCTGCATGAGCAAACGTGTGCCTTCCACATTAGTGCGGGTCATGGCTTCCGGGTCCGGGACCCAGAGACGGTAATCCGCTGCCAGATGAAAAAGATATTTACAGCCCTGCAAAGCTTCTTCAAGCGCAGCCTCATTATTAAGATCTCCGCTGACGAATTCAACAGACTCTTTGACAAGTTGTCGCGCTCTACTTTTATCGCGAACAAGGGCTTTAATAGAGAATCCCTTTTCAGCAAGAATTCTGACAAGCCGGGACCCAATCAATCCGGTTGCCCCGGTGATCATTACGGTCATGATATATCTGGTTGTTTATTGGTAAGGTATTGATATGAAATATTTTACTGGACCTGATCGGCTTTCATAAGAGGACTTGAAACTGGCAGGAATAAATTAATGGAAAGCCGTGCCTGCGCTTGCAGAGATGAATGAAGGAGAGAGTTGTGTCAAGCCGGGAATTGTAAAGAATTGTTATCATATTGAATTTAAAATAAAAATACCCAGCAATTTTATCGGCTACCGTTTTTTTACGCTCTCTACTTTTAATCACTATCAGCCTATTCAGCGTCTTCCTGTACCCCCTTAAGCCCGGCCCGGATTTTTGCTGCAATTTCCTCATAATGCTGCGGCGGACAATTCATATAAAAAGGCTTGCTGTACCACGGTCCCTTAAACTTTATTGTGCAGTCATCAGGATACCAACTGATCTTCTTCATATCCGCAAAACTGATTTCAATATATTCATCAGATTTAGCCAGCATCCCCGCTCCCATGGCTTGAGGATTTTCCATTATGGCAGCCAGAACGACTATAGCTGATGCGACATCTTTCATCTTTCCCGTAAACATGCGCGAATAAACGGATCTATCAGAAACTCCGAACTGGTAACTGAAAACATGCCCCACCAAAGCAAGTGCCACAAAAATCAGCACTGCAAATCCCCCAATAGCGGCAACAGAAATATAAAGTGCATTCTGGATTTCCTCCACACCTCCATCAACACTAACCACTATAATGACCATCAAGACAGAAAACATCACCAAGACAGCCAGCAGCAATTTCACGAACTCAAGCATACGAAATTTATCCGCAAGAATGTGCTTGGCATTCCAGTTCCAGATAATCCCTGATTCATTAATGGTTATGTCTGTAGCTCTGTCTTGGAGTTTCATGGTTTCCGCCTTTATATAAATAGTATTTAGACGCTAGCGGTTACGATTATACTTCCTCATGAAAAATATGTACACAGCACAACAACCAAAACACCCCCGACACCCATCAGGCTGCCGGGGGCTTCTATCATTCCAATTATGAGCTAACGAAAAACGCTAAACGTTTTGAGTAGCTCCTTGCGAATCATCTTCTCCGCCATAAACCTTCTTCATGATGAGATAGGTTTCAGCGATCATCCAGATTTCGAGCACGAATACGATCAGGCCGACTACGAAGAGCAGCCATTTTCCGCCTGTGTAGAATTTCATGAGGTTGTAAACCATTGCCCAACCGGTCATGGCGATCATGAAGACCATGGGGATACCAGTGTAGACAGCTTTAACTTTCTTGCGGGCAAGGTAGACAGTGATAATCAGCAGAGCCAATGCGGCCAGCAGCTGGTTTACGGTACCGAACAGAGGCCAGAGAGCCAGCGCTCCCTGCTTAAGTGCACCGATGGAAAAACCGCCGTTAAAGCAAAGCACTGCAGCGGTACCTACCGCGATCAGAGTTGCAGGAATTGCGCCGGACAAGGCAGGCATTTTGTATGCCTGTGCCAGTTCGCCTACAACGTAACGCTGAATACGGGTAGCACTATCAAGTGTGGTGGCTGCGAAGCTGACCAGAAATACACCCATAATTGCAAGAGCTATATTGCCGGGAATGCCGTAGCTGGCCATCAGGTTTGCAGAACCCTCAACAAACGCGCCGAGCTTGGCACCGAGTCCGGCAGCGGAAGCCCATGATGCGTAATGGTTTGTGAAGGCTGCGGTTCCGGTCAGGAGCTGACCGTCAGCAGTGTGTTTACCCAGACCGATACCGGCACCGACAGCAACGATAACAAGAATAGACAGGGCTGCTTCCATGAGCATGGAACCGTAACCGATCATGCGTGAATCGCGCTCGGTCTCGCACTGCTTGGCGGAAGTACCGGAACTTACCAGCGAGTGGAAGCCGGAAATAGCACCGCAAGCGATGATAACGAACAAGAAGGGCAGCATCGGCGGTGCCCCCTGCGGGGCAAGGTCCAGAGCCGGAGCCACGAATGTGGGATGCGCCACAACAGCACCGACAACCAGCAGGATAAGTGCTACGAAGAGCTGGTGACCGTTGATGTAGTCACGGGGCTGCAACAGGGTGGTAACCGGAAGGATGGATGCAATAAATGCATAGATCAGCATGATCACAGTCCAGACCACGATGGGGTTCATGCCTGCGATGGCGGGCATCTTGAAGGGCAGGTAAACACCGACCACAACAAATGCGTACATTGCCAGCAGGGCAAGAATGGACCAGACAGTATGGTTTGCACCCTTTTTGTACATGAGCCAGCCCAGACCGATGGCGATGGGCACCTCACTCCATACTGGAATGACCGCTGCGGGGTACATATTAAAAAGGATGGCAATAACCAAAGCAAACACGGCGATAACAATCAGCAATTCAAAGAAAATGATGATCAGAAACAGCGAACGTACGCGATGGTTAAGCAAGCCGGCGGCAAGGTCACCAACTGAGCGGCCCTGATTACGCAGACTGACTACGAGGGAACCGAAGTCATGCACCGCGCCCATGAATATGGCACCGAAGAAAACCCAGAGTACAGCGGGAACCCAACCCCAGATGATCGCAATTGCAGGCCCGACAATGGGTCCAAGTCCGGCAATAGAAGTAAAATGGTGCCCGAAGAGCACTTCTTTTTTGGTAGGAACAAAGTCTTTTCCATCCTCAAGTTCGCAACTGGGACAAATCTTGTTCTCATCAACCTGAAAAATCTTTTTTGCCAGGAATTTGCCGTAGGTATGATACGCAACAATATACCCCACAAAGCAAAGACCGGCGACAATAAGTGAGTTCACCTCAACACCTCCAGTAAAAAGAACCAAACAAACAGGGAAGCGTAATGCTTCCCGCAACCACACACTGCTATAAGTACCAGTCGCTTTAACCCGTTCCGAACTCAGCCCGCCCGTTGCCGCAAGTGTACAAATTTGATGAACATTACATACAGCAACACATAAAAACTGAACCCGGCCCCCTCGGGACGACAGTGGGTACTCATAATAATTTTTAAGTATATCTACCTAAATTATTTCAGCCCAAATTACCAGTTCACCACTAAAAAATCCGTAACAACAACTGCTTACAATTCCACAATTCAAAATATCACTGCAAAATTAAACGTTTAACCTGCAACACTGTTACCGAAAATCGTTTTTCCGCAAATAATAGCTATACAAATTAATTGCTAATTTATTCCGAACGTAAGCTTAAGTCCCTTCCACCACATCAACTTTAGCAAAAGCAGGCTCATGCAGCGGGATAAGGATATCAGCCAACTCCTTAACCTTAAGCATAATATTGTAGGCCTCATAGGTGTTAACAGAAGTTCCCGGAGGAATCACTTCCATCTCCATACCGCGCACTTCCGGCGGAGGATTGAAGTTCTCCATGATCACACAGAATCCGGTGATAGCAGCAAGACCGCCTTCGGTATCAATTAAGATGGTCATGCCTCCCGGTGTGTGGGCCGGGGTATGCATCATGCGGATACCGGGAACAACTTCATAATCACCATCAACAGCGACCACCTGCCCGGCCTCCTCCACATCCTCCACGTAATCTTCCAGATAACGGAAATCCAGCGGATGCGGGTCATGCACATGATCCAGCTCTTTGCGATGCACGTAGAATTTTGCATTACTGCACTTGTAATCATTCTCGCAATGATCGTTGTGTAGATGGGTATGAATGACAATATCAATATCTTCAGGCTTTAACCCGAACTTCGCCAGCCCGTCTTCGAAAGTATAAATTCTGCCGCCCAGATCAGCTTCGCGATCCTCAGAAATAATGGGCTGCATCTCACCGGTATCAACCAGTATTTTTTTGTCCCCACCTTCGATATACCAGCAGTAAATGGGAATAATGTAAGGCTGACCATAATCATGCTGATAGGTCATCATACCTTTATCGAATCTCTTAGTGCCTACGACGATAGGGTGAATTCTATATTTGGTCACTGTTAGCTCCTTACCCGGACAGCTATCCGCCTGATGCTGTTTATATTAATGATGGCTGCAACATAGCACTGATTTACTTCGGTATCCATTCCTTTAAACGCGAATCGGAAATGAATCCCTCGATCACAAACGGATCTGCGGCAACAATTTTCCCAGCAGAATCTTCACCTTCAGCCTCAAAGATAATCATGCCGCCGGAACGATCCGCAAACGGGCCACCCTGATATCCGTCCAGATCACGGGACTCCCAGTATTCCACATGTGCAGGCACAGCCTTGCCTATCGCCTCCGGATTGCCCTTCATTAAGTAATAGTAGACAAATGTTCCCTTTGAATCCTTTTCCATATCGCCTCCTAATGCCGGGGTTACTGAAAACATCAACAGAAACACCAAGAAAAACCATTTCATAAGTCCTCCTTTAGTCCATGGGGCGGATGGAACCTAAAACCTGCACCACCTGCTCCAGTTCATCTTCAGGAATATGTTGCAGCCATTTTTCATTTGAAGCCTTCATTATAACCATGCACCGCTCAACAATATCCCGCCCTTCGTCTGTAACCTCACACAGAACAACACGGGAATCCTTCTCAGATCTGGAAGTCTTGATCAGTCCAAGGGCGGAAAGACGCGAAATTGATTTGGATACGTTGGATTTCTCGTAGAGGAGATCCGAAAGAATCGCTTTTTGCGAAACAGGGCCCTGCTCTTTAATAGCTACCAGAACCACAAACTGCTGTTGAGCCAGACCGAATTCACGGGTGATACGAGCTCCCTCTCGTTGCAGATAAGCCCCCAGCCGGAGCAATTCAATCACCATTCTATTTGCGTTAGACATCACTTCTCCATTTAGTTTCCTAGTCAACTAACTATTAAAATCTCTCAATATAGTTTCCTTGTCAACTAATTTTCATAAACACCCTCACCCTTCTTGCCCATCAGTGAAACGTGAAAAGATACACAATCATAATTATACGAATTCATATCACAGCCAAAATCAAACCATATACTTTAACCCTAAAACAAACAAAACAGCCCTAAATAATTAAAATAAAAGAAATTAAATTAAAACTTGTGATTTATTTCACACAATAAGCTGCTTCAGAGAGAGTTTTACAGGGCCGTCAATGTGAAAAAATGTTACTTTTTTCTTTATCCCGAAAAAGATTGTTTCTTTTTTCACAGACCCATAAAAAGTGTCTAAGTTGAAAAACTAATCAAGAACCACAGCACAATTATTTTAACCTAAATAAAGGAAGCGAGGAGGTCGCCATGACTTACAAAGAGATTCAAGAACTGCTGATGAAGGAAATGAGACTTTATCATTACCCTGTAGCCGTTAAATATTTCTTCGACCAGGCTGAAGTTGACCACTTCAAGGAAAACGCTGAATTCCACATCCCTCTCAAGGCCATGACTTTCTGTCAGTGGGAAATCGCTGCCCGCATGAAAGGTCAGACCGTGTACTCCGACCGTGATGGACTTGGATGCGGTAACGCTGTCTACGCTTTTGCGTGGAAGGAACTGGATGAAAACGAAATTAAAGGCCATGCTAAATATGTTGTAAACATGGAGCAGGCTGAAAAATTCGTAAAAAGCAAACCCCGCCTCCCCGAAGGACTGCTCGGCATTGCCGTTGCTCCTCTCGGTTCCATTGATGGAATTTTCGAACCGGACACAGTCCACTTCTATTGCGACAACATGCAGGCCTACCACCTTGCAGTTGACTACGCAGCAGCAACCGATACCCACCCCATCCGTCCGAACATCACCATGAACTCCTCCGCCTGTGCAGGTAACGTATTTTCTTACATGGAACAGGAGTTCAACATGGTTCCTGCATGCTCCGGCAGCTACAACGCAGGTAAAACCGAGCGCGGCGAAATCAACGTCATGATCCCCGGCAAAAAGTTCAAAAAAGTTGTACAGAGACTCTGTGACCGTATTGAACTGGCAAGCTCCGCCATCACCAAGCCCGGCGACGGCTTCCCCGGTCAGGACATCTGCAAGAACTGTCCGCTGATCATTTTCAAAAAAGAAAAGAAATAAAAAAGCAATTCCCGGACACGGGAGTGTCCGGGAATTGCACAAATAGGAATGAAGGCGCTGTTCCTGTTCAATCTGAATCTGACAGGGTCTCCGGCTGCTGCAACAGCCGGTATGGAAGCAGAAAAACAGACACAGCAAAACCAACTTTCGATCAAGGAGATACACTATGTTTAAATCACGCAAAAGCCTTTTGATCATGGCTCTCGCGGCACTGGCAGTGGTGGCTTACATCCAGCCCGCCTTTGCAGACCGTCTGGCAGACGCCATCAGCGCGACCCCCAAGGGTGCTGAAGCAGGCCAGATCAACACCGAACTCGCCCCCGGTTTCCTCGGAATTCCCGGCGGTCCCAGCGTCAACCTCGTCATCGGCTTTGTATGGGCCATCTGGGTCGGTTGGATTTTCTCCACTGTCGGCGCATTCGGCGGCATCATGGCCGGTGTAGGTCACATCACCATTTACGGCTTCGGTAACTACGCTTCCACCTTCAAAAAGACCTCTCCGGTCATGAACAAGCTGGTAACCGACTCCATCCGCGTATCTAACCAGTGGCTGGTTGGTACTTCCGCGGCAATGTCCTCTTTCAACTACTACAAGATGGGCCGTCTGGTTCTGCCGCTGGGTCTCTCCCTTGCCGCAGGTTCCATTGCCGGTTCCTATCTCGTACCCTGGCTTACCGCCGGTAAAGTTTCTCTGAAAGCATATATCGGATTCTTCGGTCTCTTTGTTCTCGCTTTGGGCTGCTACCTGTTCTACGAAACCACTCCCAAAGGACAGGCTGGCAAAAAGCAGGCTAAAGAAGCAGCAAAGGCTTTCGAAGCTTCCATTAAAGATGAAAAAGAAGGCGCAAAGGTTGATACCGCAGCAATGGGTGTCAAGGTTGTCAGCTTTGCTCCGACCAAATGCATCTTCACCTTCTACGGCGTTGAGTTCTCCTTCAACCCCCTCATCCCCGTTGTCGGTGGTTTCATCATCGCAGCACTCGCCTCCTTCCTCGGCGTTGGCGGCGGATTCCTGCTCGTTCCTTTCCTGACCAGTGTTGCAGGTCTGCCCATGTATCTGGTTGCAGGGACTTCCGCACTGGCTGTACTCGTAGGTATGACCACCTCCGTCTTCACCTACATGGTTGTTAAAGATACCCCGGTATTCTGGCCGCTCATCGGCGTGGAACTGCTCGGTATCCTCGTGGGTTCCTTCATCGGCCCCCGTACTTCCAAATACATCCCGGACGTATGGCTCAAACGACTCTTCGTCGTACTGGCTCTGTACGTAGGTATCCGCTACTCATCCAAGGGATTCCTCGGCTACAGCCTACTGCCTCCGTTCTAATTAATTTGTCTCCGACGGCTGGGGAAGGGGAAACTATTGCAAGAGTTTCCCCTTCCCCAGCCCCCATCCCCTTCAGAACCTTTCAATAAGGCTTCGCCGCTGGGGACCCAAAAAAAAGATACAAAAAACAATTGATTAACCCGCGTCTGACTGTGCTCGGACGCGAAGCTTATTAAAAAAGTTTGGGATTCTTAAACTCTTTTCAAAGGGGTTAAGGCCCCCGGCAGGGTCGCCGAAGGCAACCATGGAGGCATTATGTTCGAGTCAATTTATCCAATCATAGACAGTTTGCTTATCGCACCTTACCGCATTGGTTTGCCTGCCCTTGCGGCTTTCTGGCTCGGCACTGCGGCTATCGCTTTGTGGTGTACAATCGCCGGAGAAATCTCCATGGGCCTGATCTATATCTGGAACAGAGACTACTACACTGACTTGAATCGCGAAATGACCCGCATGAACAATATTTCTATTGAAGCTATTCGCCATAAGCAAAAAGACACCTTCAAGTCCGCCAACAAATGGGCCAATGAATATTTCGGGAAAGTTTTCTTTTCCCATGCCGCACTCTTTGCTGTTTCCCTCTGGCCTGTTCCATTTGCCATGGCCTGGCTGCAATCCCGGTTCACAGGCATTGATATCCACACAGTTCCCTTTACCGAATTTTCCCTCGGCTATCCTTTTGTTTTTATTTTATCTTATATTATTGTACGCTATGGCTTCTCTAAGATAAGACCATATATACCTCTACTCAAAAAGATCGATGACCTGAGAGCGGAAGACGCGAAAAAAGCCGGTGAGATGACATCATGGAATGAACTTGCACAGATTCCTGAAGAAAACAACGAAACTGTTGGTAGCAACAGTCTTGAAAGCAAGGCCTAATCGTGAACGGAATTCTCTCCGGGAAAAATACACCCCTCTCAGTGGAGAATTCATGTTCAAACTCAGATATACTCTTCCAGCAATACTTCTGTTGGCCGGAGCTGCAATTTATTTCTTTGGTTCACAGCCAGCGGAAAAAATTGTGCGTGTGGATATGTCACTCCGTGAGGAAGTCCGCGTACCTGAACCGCGCCCGGCCATTACCTACGCATACCTGCCTCAGTATTCACACCGTGTTTCATACTTAAGACACAGCAAACTTATAGATTACCTTTCCCGCGAATCCGGCTTCACAATCCGGCAGGTCTTCCCGGATACATTTGAGGAGCACCGCCGCATGGTTGAAGATGGCGAAATAGACATTTCATTCTCCAACCCCATGACCTACGTCAGCATTGCCAAGAGCGGCGCGCGGGCTTTTGCCCGGATCATTGAACCTTCCGGCAGCCCCACCTTCAGAGGCCAGATCATCACCCGCAAAGATAACCGCGCCATAACAAGACTTAAGGACTGCATCGGTAAAACATGGATCGCAGTAGATCCCCTTTCCGCTGGCGGATACCTCTTTCCGCTGGGTCTTTTTCTCAAAAACGGCATCAAGGAATCGGACTTCAAGGAAATATCCTTTGCCCCCGGACCGGGCGGCAAGCAGGAAAAGGCAGTCCTTGCGGTTTACGCCGGTAAATACGATTTCGCCTCCATCCGCGAAGGCACGCTAAATGTTGTCCGCGACAAGATAAATATAGACAAAATAAGAATTGTTGCTGAAACCGAACCTTTTCCCGGCTGGGTCTACGCCGCACGTAAAGGACTCTCAGATAATGTTGTTAATAAAATCAAATACTGCATGTTCCGCATGTCCATGGGTGATCCGAAACAAGCTGCCATCTTATATCAGGCAGGCATGAGAGGGATTATTCCTGCCGAAGACAGCGACTACGATCCAGTAAGAAGACTCACAGAAGAATTAGGACTAAACATTGATTACGGACAACAGGGGGGGCTGAAATGATTGAAATATTCTCCCGGCTGAGATTCCGGACAAAAATCAATCTTGGACTGACTCTGATTGTTGCCTTCACCTCACTGATCATTGCAATTTTTGTTATCCGCATGTCCTCGGACGCGCTTATCGAACAATCCCGTAAGCGCGGAGAAGTGTTGGCCGGCAATCTGGCCCTGCGAGCTGAAAACCCTTTACTTTCGGTGGATCTGCTCAATCTGGGTTCCATGGTCAATGAGCTGAAAAAAGCGGACGATGAAATCGTCTATGCCTTTATCATGGACGACCAGAACCGGGTCCTCGCCAACACTTTCAGCGACGGTTTTCCGGTCCAGCTCAAGGAGGCAAATCAGAGTGAAAATAATAAAATAAACATCGTTACCATTGATACAGGGAAAAAACGTATCTTCGACTTTGCCGCGCCTATTTTTCTCAGCGACAAAAAACTCGGAACAGTCCGTATCGGCCTTTCACGGGCCGGCATTCAGTCCGTGGTTCAAAACCTGATCTTCGCCATTTTCGCCCTTACCGGGGCGGTTCTCCTGCTGGCTGTGCTGCTTTCCACCCAGTTTGCGCGCCATCTAACCTTCCGTCTCGGCTCTCTGCAAAAGCACGCCGAAGATATCGTCGCCACACATCTGGGACCGAGTCTGCGTAAAGAAGAGGCAAAAGATGAAAAATTCACCGACAGATTCAAACGTGCCATCACCCATCCCCCCAAAGGGGATGAGATTCAAGAACTGAACAATACATTTGACGCCATGGGCATGAGTCTGGCCTGTCACATTGAAGACCTTCAGATAACCGAGGCCGACCTGACCCGGCAGAAAGAACTTCTTAAAACCATCATCAATGTCTCCCCGGATTTTGTTTCTCTGCTGGGTCCACAGTTAACTTACCTTGCGGTTAACAAAAGCTATGCCGAACATCTGGGACGCACTGAAGAAGAAATTATCGGCCTCACTGACGAAGAACTCTACCCATCCGAGACAGCTGCCGCCCGCATGGAAGAAGCACGCATGGTCCTTAAGAGCGGGCGCACCGTAAACAAGGAAACACGCGAGCCGGAAACAGACGAATTCTCGGCCCGCTGGTTTCATACAATCCGTGTCCCGGTCCACGGGCAGAACAACAATATCATCGGCGTACTTTCCACTTCCCGTGAAATTACCGAACTCAAAGGTTATCAGGCTCAGCTGATACAATCCCAGAAAATGGAATCAATCGGCAAACTGGCAGGCGGTGTGGCCCATGAAATCAACACCCCTCTGGGGATTATCCTCGGCTATGCCCAGTTACTTCAGGAAGACCTTAATCCTGACGAGCAGATCTCTAAAGACATTGAAATTATTGAAAAACAAGCCCGTGTCTGCCGCAAGATCGTTGCCGATCTGCTAGGCTTCTCCCGTCAGAACGAAAGTGAAAAGATCACCATGTGTTTTAACAACTCCATTCTGGAAGTAGTGCAGCTGGTCAGTCACACCTTCAAGCTGGAGCAAGTTGAAATATCCACAGAACTTGATGACCGTTTCCCCATTATCCACGGCGACCCCGAAAAGCTGAAACAGGTCTGGCTGAACCTGCTTTCCAATGCTCTGGAAGCAATTGATGAAAAAGGACGCATTCATATCTCGACCCAGCTTGATACCAATTCGATGACCATTACAGCTATCTTTGCGGATACCGGACACGGAGTCGAAGCCAAAAACATCAATGCAATCTTCGACCCTTTCTATTCCACAAAGCCTGTGGGCAAAGGTACGGGACTGGGACTTTCCGTCTCCTTCGGGATTATCAAGGATCACGGAGGCACGATTAAAGCAGCAAGCCCGCTGCCGCGCCCCCTGCGCCGCACTCTCAACCTGCCGGAAAATGCAGGGCCCGGAACCCTGTTTGAAGTAACCCTGCCTCTTGACGATCTTTCAGAGGAAGAGCAAGCTTAGGGTTTATCTATCCGAACCTATTGTGATATGGTTTTATTATGAAATTTCGACACGTTTTCAGCCACTGGACTTACGAGACATTTCCACCCGGAAGATTGCTCAGGCGCAGGTACAACTCTTTTAAAAAGTTAATGGAACTTGAAGAGCTGTGCCTTAAATCCATCTCGCACATTGAAGATATCGGTTTCGGGCTGACTGTTACCGACTGGGCCTACGTGGAAAAGCAGGCCGCAGATCTGGGGATCAATATCCGAACCATGCTGGAGCACCTTCAGGATATGAATCCGGTGCGATTCATGGATATCATGGATTATTACAACAAGATCAACTTTTACGTGCGCATGGCCGTAACCGTTCCGGACCCCGAAATTTCAAAGCCGTTCACTTTCACTCTTGATGATGCCATTGACTACGAATTCAAGGCCGGAGCATGCGCTGCGGACCTTGCAAGACTGAAACAAGCCGGAGTTCCGGTTCTGGACGGTATGGTTATTGGCTCTGATGTTTACAATTACTTCATTGAAGCCAACAACCTGCGCATTGCCATTGATGAAATTCTGGAATCTGCGGTAACAACCGGAATCACCGACCTGAATATCATTTCCCGGACCATCATCGACCGTTTCATGCAGGGAGTAATGCCCGATACAATCGCCACAGAGATTGAAATCGCGGCACTTGAAACCTCGCGTGGAAGCGGCAACCTGACCCTGACCGCATCCTCCACCCCGGAAGGAAGCCTTTACGCCCTGCCGGAAAGCTGGTGCACCATCAGCCCAGTCCCGGCGCAGGATATTGTTGAAGCATGGAAAAAAGCGGTCACGTGTAAATTTTCAGCGGAATCCATCAAGGCCCGCATTGAATCAGGTTACGCGGACCGCGAAAGTCCGGCCTCAGTTATAATCCAGCCTTTGAAAGATATCCATGATTCAGGCGTAATTGAAACACTGCATGAATCATCCAATCTACCGCCCAAAGACCGGGAAGGCGGATGTTCAGCGATATTCAGCCACAACTCCACCACTCCGTTTCTGCTCTCCAGACGGGAAAAACAGCGGGTAATTTCCCGCCCGGAAAAATCTCCGCTTTCCACTCATTCAGCAAAAACAATCGCTTCTCTAGGCAAAAAAGCAGAAGAACTGTTCGATACGCCGCAGAAATGTCACTGGATCACCGACCTGCGCAACCGAGTCATGATCACCTCCGCACGCTCTTACCCTTTTAAAGGGGAAAAAGAGACTGTACGTATCAAGCAGGCCCTTTCCTACATCGCCAACCTGAATATCTCTCCGCGCAACACGGAAATGTTTTTGCCGGAAAAAAGCCGATCCATGTATGATCTGGTACGCTTTGCCAATGAAAAAGGCATTGAAGAAATGTTCTCACTGGTCAGCAAGAAAGGGTTGGGAATTGACGGAGCCAAACACCTTAAAGCCCGCCAGCCCATCGGCATAACTGTGCTCAACCTTGCGGACGGCCTGTTCAGCACAGCCGCCGGAAAAATGGATATTTCACCGGATGACATCAAGTCAGCCCCAATGTGGGCACTCTGGTTCGGGCTTGGCGCGGACCGTCCCGGCTGGGATGGAGATAACAGCATCGAGGGCTATGCCATCCTTTCGCGAACCTACATGAATATCACCCTGAAATCAGAAAAAGACCTGACCGAAGTGGACGCAGTCTGCGACCCGGATGCTCAGTCCAACCACATCCATTTCCGCTTTAAAGGCGGCAGCGGAAGTCCTGACCAACGCATCGCAAGGATCAGGTTCATTAATACGACCCTCAAGTCACAAGGATTCAGCACAAACCATCAGGGAGATATGATTGAAGCTAGATTCACGGGAGGAAGAGAACCGGAAATTCAAAAACTTCTGGCAACAACAGGCCACCTGATTGCCCACATCGGCACCCATCATCCGGTTGTTGAGGAAGGAGAAAATGCAGATCAGGTTGCAGCGCGGTTTATTTCGGGACTGGGGTAAATATTTCCAAAGGACAATTTAGATTCTTTTTTCAGCGAAGCTTAATAAAAGGTTTTGGGATTCTTAAACCCTTTTGCAAAAGGATTTAAGCCCGCCGGGAGGCTAATATTAATTTTTCGCCTGCGATTTCTTATGAATCTGGACCAAAAAATGGACCAGCTTATCTTCGATCTCACGGTCATCCACGTATTCGATGATCATTTCCTTGGCTTCTTCAAGATCATATTCCTTAAGAAGCTCACGCAGCCGCATACGCAGTTGCGCCTTTTCACGTTTTATCTGTAAATCTTCCAGAATATCAGTAACATAATCAAAATCTTTCTTGGCAAGGGCCTTTCTGAAACTGGTACGCACAAAATGAGAATAAAAACGGCCTGATATGCCGGTAAGAAGAGTACCCAGCCAAACACCTAGGACCAGAGTTACAAGGTCCGCAGCCCTTTCCTTGGCAATATTAATCCACTCGTAAAAATCACGGTCCCGAAGCAAATCCTGCGTCTTGCGCATTTCATAAACCATGCGCTTTGCAGCAGGGTTGTTCTTATCGATATCGAGTGCCATGCGGAACTGGGCCTCAGCCTGTTCAAGATCGCCCATTTTAAAATAAGCCCGCCCGAGCAGGCTATACAGCCAATCCGAGCGAGGATGTTTCTTCAAACCTTGTTCAAGGCTGGAGACCGCGAGTTCATAATCACCGCGGTCAATGAGTTCCTGCCCCATTCTTCCACATGAAAGCTCAGATTCAAGGCCCGCAGGAGAGGCGATCTCTGCTGCCCGACATTCCATGATGCCGATCATGGCTGTCAAAGTCAGAATAACGCAAACCAGCCAAATAATTCTTTCAACTTTATTCATTAACGGCCTTACCTACCAGACATCCCTAAAACAAATTTAATCAGCATAGCACTACCAAAGCTGCTTAATGCTGCTGCCGGGATAATAGAATTTCAAAATGTGATCGTACTTCTTGGTTTTACCAAGTTCCGCAGCTCCCCACTGCGAATAGCCAACACCATGACCCCAGCCACGGCCTTTAAATGTATAATAATCTCCTTTCTTGTCAATCTTCAAAAGAATATCAGGCAATTTCAATACACGCGAACTGCCCAGAGTGGTCCGGGTACGTAAATCACGGTAACCGGATTTATACTTAATACGAACCTTAACGATCCTGCCGGACGGCCCCTTTTCAAGGGCCTTGATGGAACGGATTCCGGGCACGGAAATACCGATTTTCTTCAGCTTGGCTTCAATGTCTTTTCTACTGTACTTCTTAGTCCATGACGCCATCTTACCCTTCAGACTGGCCGGATCTTTATGTGCCACAAGATAAGCCTTGCCAGCTCCAAAAATAGCCTTGGCATCGGCGGTAAAACCACCGCTGTTAGCAGTATATTGGGAAAGAATGGGCTTCTTCTTGTAAAGCATTACCTGACCGCGAGTCTGTTTGACCGCCTTATCGGTACGCTTATCTTCGCGAGCCACGCCGCCATACATCTGGTCGTAAGTATCAGCATAGACGTCATAAAACAAATGAGTACGGTGCTTCTTCTGGTAATATGCATAGGTCCGCGCAGCCACGGCCTGAGCCTTCAAGGTTTCAGCGGGCCACGAGGCATATGACTCCGCAGGCACCACTGAACGCAGGTAATCTTCAATCTCTACCAGATTAAGAATCAGAAGTTTGCCCTTGCGGATACTTACATCAATAATTCCACGCACCTTCTTGGTTTCAGAACCGTAACTGACCTTGAGCACACCACTGGATTTAAATTTGATTCTAGTTGCTGAAACCACCTTGCCGTCGAGGGTCAGCCTCTTGCCGGACATACCCACCTTATACTTACGCCCGCATCCAAGTTCATCAGTACAGATCTTATCCTTGCCCGATCCGGTAGTAACCGTCATGGACTTCACTTTTCGACTCAAACAAACCCGAAGTGTCGGCTCCTTGCCGACCTTGGCAGGAATTTTCTCATCCGGTTTTACTTCAGGTTTCTCATCGGGCTTTACTTCCGGTTTCTGCTTCTCTTTAGCCCGCATGGACGAGATCACCGCTTCAGCCTGATATTTGAATTTACCAGTAGGGAAAAACCGCAAATACTGACGAAAGACAGAATTTGCCCGGTCGTACCTATCCATCTGGTAATAAAGAAATCCTAATCGATAGAGAGCTGTATCCGCATAATCAGGATAATTCCGCCCAACCATGCGATAAAGGTCAGCAGCCTTTTCCGGGGCATCCAGAAAAGTAGACAGCACCATGGCCTTGCCGAACATGGCATTTACCCTTGTCTTTGCCACCGGAGAATAGTCAACCGCGGTATCATACTGCTCAAGGGCCTCAAAATATTTACCGATATCAATCAGATAGCTGGCGTAGTTTATATGCCATTGGGCCTGTGCCTGATCCTCCAGTTCAATGGGTGAATATTTGCGGGCTTGCGCGCCAGCCGGAATCAAGAGCATCAAGATCAGAACAGAAAGGGAAAGGCTCTGTATCATGTGGAATTTATTCTTCATCTTTATTGTCCTTCACTTTTTCTTCGCTAGGTTTATCTTCACCTGTCTGGGCTGGAGCAGACTCTGACGGAACAGACAGATGATCAAGGTAATCCTTCATATAAAGCAAATTACTATCCGCCGGGCTGAGCAGCAGAGCCTTATCGAGTACCTGCCTTGCCTGCTTGATATCGCCCTTGTTCAGCAAATAGCGCACATTAAGCTGATGCAGCCGGACATCATACGGAAACTTTGAAATACCCTCATCCAGTATCTCGGAAAGGGCTACATCATCCCCGAGTGCCAGCAGGGTGTAGGAAAGATAAAGATAAATATCACGATCATCCTTCATCTTCACAGCCTGACTCAAAGCCTGATAGGCATCGCCATAGTGCTGACCGTGAAAAGCATTCACGCCCCGTTCCTTGAGTTCAGCAAACTTCTTCTCACGCAATTCCGGAGTGATCTCCCGGTCATCAACCAGAATAACCTTTCGTCCATGGGGATACGGGGCATCAAGAATTGATTTGACCAGAATATCGCCTTCAAGCTTCAATTTCTCAACTGAAGTGGAACCGAAATAGTTTTCGCTGACAACCAGCTTTACTGAAGAGATGATATTTCTCTCATTATCAAAAATATTGTTATCCTTGATTTCAACACTGCCGCCATTAAAATCAACACCCTGCGTGCAATTGGTAATACTGGATCGGACCACAGAACCGTTCCCGGCACTGAGTACCAATCCCTGACGCACACCGGAAATACGCAAGCCCTTAAAATCATAATGGCCTGTCTTCATCACTGCCGCAGCATAATCACCGCCAGCAAATGACGATGAACGAATTTCAACATACCCTCCGACAGCAGTAACCGCCTTGCTGAATCCACTGAATTCACATTGAGAAAATAGTGCCTTACCACCGGAAAATACTTTTATCCCTTCAGTGGAATTGGATTCCAGCCGCACAGGTCCGCTAATCTCTCCAACGGACTCAAGTTCTCCGAAAACATCAACCCGTCCTTTGCTATCAAAACGGATCTTTGTCCCGGACTGAATAGTAAATTTTGAACCTTCAGGAACTGTCACCGGAAAACCAATACGGTAATTACCCTTAACCAGAACCCCGGAGAGTTCACCAAAAAGCTCCCGCTCATCAAACTGGGGCATAACAACTTTAATAACCCCGTTCAAAGGTGATAGGTTCCCGGCCTTATCCTTAATACGCACACGGTAAAAAACCGAAGTCCCCTGCATCACATCAGGGTCGATAAATTCAGGTGTCCGGGTCTGGGCCACAGTTTCAAACTCACCCACCGGATCATTGCCCTTTTCAACCACAAATTCTTCAAGATCGGTAGCAGCAGGAACCTGCCAGTTAAGCTGCACGCCATCCCGTCCGGTCTGAGATTGAACAGTCTCCAAAACCGGAGGCAAGTCACCATCCACAGAAAGAAGTGAACCGGACTCAATCCAGAGTCTGTCCACCCCGTTGGCCTTACGCATCTTGACCATCATAGGTTGATTGCTCGCTCTATCACCCTCGGCAACCACATAAAATCCTTCGTAAACGCCCTGCGAAGTCTGGGGTAAAGGTATGTTTTTCCTAAAATCCCCGATACTGAAGGAACACTTCAATCCCGGTTCGGCATCCACCCGCACAGCAATCCTCTGCCCTACACCGAAAAGGAGGTTATCCACATTGGTATCAACAGCAATTACTTCCGGAAGTTTCGGTCCCTTGGGGCAATCAGGCAGCACTTGCGCCATGTTCCATGCCCAGTCATAAACAACCATACGCATCTGCCGCCTGATAGGATCGGAAAAGACTTCCTCCACAATGGTCCCGGCAAGACCGATCACCCCGGTGGGGACGGAAATCCTGCGCTTGGAAGCACTGTCCCGCCACTTACCGACCAGAGTTCCGGCAGCGTTATACATCATAACTTCCGCATCCAGCTGGAAGAGATCAAAAGCCAAAGCCTTGATCATATCCGCGCTATAAATATCTGTCTTAACTATGCCGTCCGCATTGAGGAGCTTGCATAGTTCCACATCACTCAGCTTGCGCCAGCCGTCATCGCGCCCCAATTCAGCAAGGGTATTGTCCACCACATCCTTCTGCAAAGGCATAAATCCCTTACCCGCCAGCTGGTTACTGATAGCCGCACGGGTTATGTCGGCCACAAAAAGGCGATCATCATCCAGAACCAGCACAGATTTATGCTCTGTGGAATTTTCAGCGTGCTGCACATATTCCGCCGGCAGAACCGCAATCTTATAAGGAATTGATTCTTCCTCGGTATACTGCACGGACTGCGTGGTTTTCTTGGCAAAACATCCACCAAGCATTAGTGCTGCCAAAATCAAAATAGTAATGGAACTAAGCTTGTTCATCATGGCTATGACTTCAACTTTCTGTCTACGTTAAAAGAATTGACCGTACCAAGAACGGAACGGACCTTCCCCTCCAGTTGCAGGTGCTTATCAGCAAGGGAATATTCCCCCCCTCCCCAGGCCTGCAATTGCCGCCCACTAAGATTAAAAGAATTGATAAGCAGCTTTTTACCACTCAAAGCCGCACGCAATCTGGCTGTGCTGAAATTCAACCCCTGTCCGCCTTCAGGGTTAAAAGAAACTGCATCCAGCAGATCAATGAAAAATCCCAGCCGGGGATCAAGATTGGCAAGGTTGAAAATATGCAGCCCGTCAATCTTTGCGGAAGCCTCTCCGCGTACTGAATCAGAAAGCTCTCCGGCATCACCGCCCTGCATGAAAAGATTAGCATTCAAATAAATTTTACCACGCAAGGAAACCGATAGGTCTTTAGCAAAACAAGCAATCAAGCTGGGCAGACTGGTCCCGCGCCCCTTCACATTACACTGGGCGGCCAACTGATCCTGTGCCAGCACCACATCGGCATTCAAATTGAGATGAAAAAGTTTTCCGCTGGCCTTGAGCAAGGCACGGTCAGTACCGGATTGCAAATAAATAGCCACATCACTGAAAGGCCAGTCATTATAATAAAAACGACGAATTGAAGCCTTTCCGCTGAGACTGCGTCCCAATAATGGGCCGAAATCAAATTTCTTTTTGCCCTCAGCCACTTCTGCTGAAGCATCACCCTCCTTTTGCTCCGGGCTGCGGATGCTCAAAGATTTCAACTGCGCTTCATAGCCGGATTTCTTTGTGCGGGGCACATTTAAAAAACCGGAAGCTGAAATACGTGTGTCCTTATGGCTCAACTGGGTATCAAACACAGTCCGCAAAGGATTTTTTTTTTCAGCCTCGCAAGTAATGATGTAATCAAAAAGGGAAAAATCAAGGAGTTCAGCCTTAAACCGGGCCTGCTTCAAATCAAAGGGGAAAGCCAAGGATGCCTGCGCGTTAAGACTTCCACCGGTTGCAGAGGCAACATTAAAACTGCGCACGGAAACAACAGGCTTGCCGTCCTTGAGCTCAACATCAGCATCAATCTCGGAAATACTCAGTTCCTGTTTCTTACCATCCAAAGATTCCAGCACCAGAACAAGATCCTTGGCAGTGACTGTCATCTTGCCGGAAAGCCCCCTGTTAGCCACACTGCCGGGAGGAGTGGAAAGAGCAACAGCTTTAAAAATCAAAGTTCCCTGCGGCTTAATGGACTTGAGTTTAGCAGACTCACACAGAGAACGGGTGGCATTGCGGCCCCGTTCACTCTTCTGGGCCATGGCGTAAAGTTCACCGGCATCGACCTGAGCCTCATCAAGAGATACTTGAAAAGTTCCACCCTGCCCCATTTGCAGAGAAAGACCTTTGCCGCTGGTGGAATCAAGAACCAGCCCCCCAGCCTTCACATTCATGGTCCCGGCTGCACTGTCCACGCTGAAATCAAGATCAGTTGTCTGAAACTTCCCGGCCTCGGCAAGCTCGGGAATTGTAGAATTGGACATGTAACCGAATCCGGTCAGGAACCCCAGAAAGGATGCCGGATCAATGGAACATTCACTGGCCTGTAGGTTAAGCTTAAGCGGTGAAGTGGAAACCATATCCAGACGACCGGAAAATTTGAACCCCAACTCGGCAATAGAAGCACTGCGCACATTAAAAGCAAAGCCGGAACTTTCCTTTTCCATGCTGGCGGAAACAGTAAGCGGCTCAGCTTTATAGCTGTTAGTCAGCTGCACTTTGCCGGAAACAACGTCTATTTTATCGGGAAAGATAGCGGGTAATTCAAGCACACCGGAAGCGGATCCCCCACCCTCACGGTGAGCAAGAGCTTTCACATCCGGGTCCTGTAAAATCACATGACGGAGTTTGATTTCCCCGGTAAGCAGGCTGGGGATGTCGGGATAGATTTCCAGCTGCGGAATACGGACGGTATCCATACCGCTCTGGACGCGCAGGTTGGTAACCCGCAGGGAAGGAAGGGGGGAGTAATGGAATTCAATATCCTCCATCACCACCCCCATCTCGGTCATATCAGAGAGCAGCTTCTGTGCGGCATCCACAAAATGAACCCTGACCAGCACCATGGAACCGACCATAATCACGGCCGCAATAATTCCGCCAATTAGGAATCCTTTCTTGTGCATCACCACAAAAACCGCCTTCTTTTACTACTTAAGTACGAATACTACCCTTGCCTGTGCCAGCAGGTTATACTTCTGGTCAAAGGCAAATACGGTAGCAGCATCTTCAACGCTGACCACTGCGTCTGTTACATTCTGCACGGTCTTACCCTTAAGCACCATGGGAGACTTGCTGCCCCATGATTCGAGCAAAGCACGAGCCTTTTGCAGATCAGTGGTATACCCGCCGCAGCCTCTTTCAATCAGAACCTGATTAAGAACCTTGGAAGGATCAAAGAGGACTTCATTCTTTTCGGTCAGGATACGGTTGACCAGCGCGGGCTTGAAGTCGAAATCACGCACGTCAACAATTATACCGTCAATGGGGGTAGCCACTGCTTCCTGAATCTTTTCAGACGCAGGTTCGGTGGTCTGAACCGGAGGCTCTACCTTTTCAACCTTGGCAGGAACTTCTACCTTTTCAACTACTTCGCTAGGTGCTTCAACTTTGGCAATAACCTCTTCCTTTTTATCCTCTACTTTCGGAGCGATGATTTCAGGAAGGGTTTCAGGCTTGAAAGCCGGAATCTCGCGAATCTTGAGTTCCTTGGGTTCCTTGAGAATTATTTCATCAAAGGCACTGTATACGGAATCATGACCATGCAGGTTCAAACGCAAGCAGACCCTTGCATAACCTTCGGTGCGGTCAAAAGATTCACCGCAGGGAACAGCCCCGCGCAGAGTTCCATCAACAGTGGTGCGTACCCGTTCGCTGGCAAGCATTCCATCACGCACGGTAGTTTTACCACTAAGACGCAAACCCTGAAAGATTTCAAGCATCCTGCGCTGAGCGACAACTTCAGCAGCGCGTTTAGCACGATAACGGCTCTGCCCGGCTTCGGACTCGCCGATTACCTGAATGTATCCTTTCTGAAATACTTCATCCTGATTAACAACCTCGACAATCTTTTCCCCGGCAACAGCAGAGCCTGCAAAAAGCACTACCGCAGTCAGAGCGAGTAATAATTTTTTCACGTTATCCTCCACTGTTAATAAATATTCATAATGTTACGTAGACGCATCAGAGAAAGAATCAAATCCGCACCATCCATATTGGAATCAGGACGGAAAGCACCGGAAAGGTCGGTCTCCATCAAATTACGGTTAACCACGGTGACAATGGCGTTATACCATGCATCGGTAGATTCAACATCAGGATAGAGTGATCTTTTCTGGCCCATATGCTGAGTGGACATAGCTTCGTCCCCGGTCAGCTTAATCAGCACATCTTCCAGTACAAAAGCCAGCTCCTTGCGAGTCATGGGCTTCTTGGGATGAAAGAGAAAAGCGCGGGTCTGCTCATCGTAAGTAGGCTCAAGCCCCCTGACCTTCCACTTAAGAACTGTCATAATTTCAGGCTCAAACATATGCCCGACAACATCGGCGGGAGTAAATTCAGCCTTCTTGTCATTTCCGGGAACGGGAATACGTCCGGCAAAAAGCCTGTCCAGATGGAGTTCATCAACCAGCAATGCAGCAACGTCAGCACGGTCAACTTCTTCCTTAACCGCAATCTTCTTGGCTACATCAGTCAGGGTGTAGTTACTCATGGCCCGCAGGATTTTCTGGGCGCGGTTATAGAGCGCGTTAGCCTTGTCATGCCACTTACCCGGAGAAGCGGAAAGCACATCGCCAAGGACATCCTCGGACTTACGGAATTCTCCGCCCTTGAAATAGGCCTCGCCCATAAAGTAATGAACGGCCTCGGTCTGGCGATAGTAAGGAAGATCCTCTTCCACTACGTATTTGATCATCAGTTTGGCATCGGCGTAGAGGTCTTCAGCCCTCTGCAACCAGCCTCGAGTGGCGATATGGGTGTAAACCCGGATACCGGTTACATAAACGCTGAACTTCTGAGACCTGTCACGCCTTGCCTCACGCACGGCTTTATCAAACTGATCAATGGCCCGTTCGGCATCAACAGCACTGTATTCCTCATCGCTCTCACTCTCAGCACGCATGGCGTAAACAAGAGCCTTACCGGCAATAGCAGGTGCATATTCGTCATCAAGGGCTACTGCCCGTTCAAAACGGACAAACGCCTTCTCAGGCATTCCCTGATCAATAAGTTCCATGCCCATCAGATAATGATGAGCCGGGTTGTCTTCTATGGACATGGGTTTTACTTTTTTTCCGCATCCCGCAAGGGAGAGAATCAAAAGCAGGCCCGTTAGAAATATTACATATCTTTTCATCCGGTTATCCTCCTTGCAGCGGATGCGCTCCGCCTACAATCATGATTTACCTGCATGATACATCAACATTTTATGCAGGCGAGGGGAAAAATTTTATAATTCACCCCCCGCCCGTTTATTTACATTTAGAATCCTTCAGGATTCTGCCAACGGAATTTAAGATTCCTGCCATCCATTTTGCTCTGAAACTTTTCCACGCCTACATTTTTAAGTGCAGTGGAAACCCGCTTAAGCAGGTTCTCAGAACGCAAAGTGGACCAGTAAACCACTTCCATATTCAAACCGTTCTGACGCTTAACTTCCTTACGCACAAAACCAGGCACATCCTCAAGGGCGGTGCCCACATGGGATAATTCGGGAAAGCCAAGGAAAGTCAAGGTGTAGCGAAAACCCTTACCGCGATCCAGTTCGGACTCCATACGCTCAAGCAATTCCCGGGCAATCCGTACTGAGGCCCAGTACGCTTCCGGCTCGGCAGCTTCCACAGCCCGGCTGTAGACTTCAGCAGGTTTACCGGAAAGGCTCACGTACTTTTCAATAGGCCTGCGCACCTCACCGATTTTGAGACCGTCGGAGATTCTAACGCAGGTCAGATGCATGACCGGATTAGCGTCCCTTGGAAGCTCAAGCTCCACAGTGACAACATAATCCGCCTGAAGCAGCCTGTTAAACTTGTTAGCCTTTTTGAGGTTCATGGAACCTTCAATTTCACTGAACTTTGCGCGGGACATGGGCCAGTCGATCACCTCGAACTGAAATTTATTCCCGAAAGTACGCGAAACAGCATGTACAAGCTCTTTCATGGATTGCGGAGGAACGGAATTAAATCCGGCCCCTGAACCGAAAATGAGCAGCCTCGGCAGGCCGGACATTTTTTGCAGGATGGCAAGGGTGGTGTAATCGGAATACATGAGCTTGCTGTCGACCACGGCATCAATAGTGATGCTGTATCCATCAGCAGTGGCTCCTTCCCTAAGCACCTTATAAGATGAGATATACCCTTTTGAATGGCTGGCAATCTCGTCACGAACCAACACTCCGGACTCCACAAGGGAATCAGAAGCTACGGCTGTGCCGATCTGCATTTCAACCGCAGTACGCAAAGCGGAATTAAGTGCCTGATGGCGGTCAATTCCCTCGCCGGTAGCTTCCACGGCAAACGCCGTGGAAGCAGCCAGCAATATTGCAAGCGAAATGGCAACCACCTGAGAGTACAGTTTAGCTAAGGACATACAGACCTCATTTTTTTATGGCAGAGAGCCTACCAATCGCTGTTGCTCTGCTTTCTGCGCTGCTTAACGCGGTGCTGCTTAACAATCTTCACTTCGTTGCCCGAAATGTAGACACGTCCCTTCATGTTCAGCTTTCTGAGCATGCGAACCATATTACGCTTCAGGTGAGAGGAATCAATGGAGGTCTTGTACCACATTTCATGGTGGGAAGAAGTATTCAGAGCATTAGACTTAGGTCTGTGGCTGTCGTAACCGGTGAAGATAGTGATGTAATCTTCAACGTCGAGCATGTCGTCATCACTGAAACCGTCAAAAATAAGAGTCCATTCGAGAAGACGGCCGCTGGATCCGATACCGGAGCTGCCGCCGGAACCGCCGCCGGAATCGGAACCACCACCTTCAGGATGGTACTGGTCAAGACGATCCGCAAGCACTGCGCCAACGTCGGAACCGATAATTTTAGAAAGTTTACCTACTGCCTCAAGAACATCATTGCGGCTGTAAGGTCTGGGAACAAGCTGGTACTGCTGGGGTTCGGATTCAAAATTACCCATTCTGGAGCCGTCCCATACGGAAAGGAGGCGGCCTTCGATACGTGCGGTAACCCTTACGCTATTCTGATTGGCCTTGGCATTAGGATAAATGCTGAAAATACAAAGCACATCAATACCGGCATCCTTGGCGATCTGGATAAGCTCAGCATCATTGCGTCTGGTCCGACCCTGAGCATGAGTTGTGTGAGTCAGCGCGGTTTCATCTTTCACATCAAAGCCGAGATTGACCATCTCATTGGAAATCGCATTAAGAACCCGTTTAAATACTCTTGAATTGCGGGGGACAGTATCAGGGTCGGCATCTTCCCCGACAATCATAACCCTTGGCAGGTCAGTAGCAAACGCCATGGACGGCGCGACAAAAAAGCAGACTATGGCGATGAGAAGCAGTATCGGTTTCCTCATGTCACTCTCCTTAAAAAAGTATGGTTACACCATTTTGCCCGATTCCCGATGTCCGGGCAGTTTCAGTACAATAATCCTCAATCCTTCCCTGATTATGGAGGAAAAAATTGAATCAACTCAATTTCACTTATATAATTACTAACTATATTATATTACACAACTTATGCAACATAATTTAATCTTTCCATTCGAATCCCATACACCTGCGCACTTATTTATAAGATAATCCCGAAATAATACAGCAAACTCCGACCTCAGTCAAACCTCTTTAAAAAAATAGAAACATTCCCAGAAGTTATACTTATCACTCTTCATGCTACCCTCCAGTCGAATCAATTGTTTCCGGGTATCCATATTGAAAAACACCTAGTTTTATGTATACCACAGGAAAACAATATTTATCCACGGTTTTTATAATGAAATCATTGCATGGTAAAAGCGAGGGGAAAAAGAAGCCCGTTCACCCCACGCATTCTCCAATTCCGCAAATTGACACTGACAACGCAAGCTAACCATCTAAAATAAAGGCTTTTCGTATGAAATCCAAAAAGACAAATACAGCTACCAAGACTTGGGAAATGATGCAATGCTCCCGCGAAATACTTGGACCAACCTGCATGCAAAAGATTTTTTCAAGAGGACAGAGCCAGATCAACCGCTACTGCTCATCCCCTCAGCATGAAGACCACCAGCGCAATCCACTGGACAGACTGCACCTTCTTTTCAGCAAACTTGAAAAAGAAGGTGAAAAGGAATTGGTAATAGCTGCCCTGAACCACCTGTGCAGCTCTGTAGGATTCAGAATCCAGGAACAGTCGGAAGTTACCCCAGACAAATTGACAGTGGAAGAAGAGTGTCTTGATGACTACCCTGAAAAGGTAGAGCTGGACAGGCTGATCGCCAGCAGCGCAGCACCGGAACTGGTTCGCAGACAGGGAGAACACACCTGTCGCGAAATCATGGAAACAGTGACCAGCTATGAGGAACACTGCAAAAAGAACAAATAAAAACCGCCCTGAGACATATCTCAGGGCGGTTTTTATTATACTTTTTCGTAAGAATTTATTTTTTACTTTTTCATATTCACAAACTGAAACGGCATATCGAGATCAGAATCTTTAACCAGAGAAATTACGGCCTGCAAATCATCAAGTTTTTTACCGGTTACGCGAACCTGATCGTCCTGAATAGCTGCCTGTACTTTCATCTTTGCGCCTTTGATCATCTTCACGATCTTCTTGGCTGTATCTTTATCGATACCTTCCTTAAGCTTGATTTCCTGTTTGAGCTGCCCGTTGGAAGTAGGCTCGAACTTACCGAACTCAAGAGATCTGGGATCAACTTTGCGTCTGGTAAAATGGGTGATCATCATGTCCTTCACGGCCTTAATCTTCATTTCATCACCGGTAACAAGGCTGATGGTATTTGTCTTCTTGTTAAGACTTATCTCAGTATTCACTCCGCGAAAATCGTAGCGGGTATCAACTTCCTTGAGTACGTTGTTAACGGCGTTATCAATTTCCTGTGCATCGATCTGGCTCACAATATCAAAAGACGGCATTGTATATCCTCCATATAAAATTTTAATGGCTGTTTAAAGTCGCCCTGTAATTTAACAATCGAAAAGACATAGTCAAGTCCCGCACGGCCATGCGGATCAAGACATCAGGGCTTCATCAACGGAAGGGTATATATCGAAAATGGTATCCAGCTTGGTAAGCCTGAAAATCTGCTCCACCTTGGGATGCAGTCCGGTAAGTAGAAAACACCCGTCACCGGGAAGTTCGTGTGTAGCTGGAATCAATCCGGCAAGACCGCAGGAATCCATAAAAACAACAGATGACAGGTCCAACACAAACTTTCGCTCCCCCTCAGCTACCAGCGAAGAAACTAGCTCCTGCAACGCAGAAGAATTAGTTGCATCAACCCTATTTTCATCAACACGCAAAATGACAAAGTCCCCGACCTTTTCCTGAGACAAAATCATTTCCTGCTCCCAAACAACTTACAAAGTTACCCCGTTCCCCATTGCAACATCCTGACAAAAACATTATCAATCCAAATGTTGCAATAAGCATCAAAACAATTACAAGTATAATTAGTAACACCCCAACCAATAGAGGGCAACAGATATGTATATACTCAATTTACGCTATATTAAGCCGCTGGAAGAGATTGACGCCCTACTGGATGAGCATATCAAATTCCTTGAAAAGCATTATGACCAAGGAATTTTCATCGCTTCCGGACGCAAAGTGCCGCGCACCGGCGGAGTAATCCTCACAAAAAATATTACCCTGGAAAAACTTGAAAAAGCCATAAACGAAGATCCCTTCAAACGGGAAGGAGTGGCAGAATACGAAATAATCCAGTTCATCCCCACAATGATGGCAGACGGCTATGAAATCTTGAAAGATGAACTAGAATAAAGACTTATACATTTTTATCCAGTTCTCACAGCGTAATTAATCAAAAGAATTCAACCTGTTCGTCAGTTTCCTGAACTCAGTCTTCATTTCAACATTCTGAAATACTACTAACTCAGGTGTCTGCAATTCTGAAATACGATCCAGCATGGCGTTGGCATCCCGCATCAACGCTATCAGACTATGTGCCCCCTGAACGGTTTCATAAGTATTCAGGGCAACCTCATACTCATGTGAGATACCGGATTTAGCGTTCACAATGCGCTGCCTATTCTTGCGCAGGTAATCAGCATACATTCCGGCAGTCCGCACAGTCAGTCCCTGCGCTGCCAGATTTGTTTTGTAAATCCCCCGGTACTTGGCCGGCTCACTATTTATTTTTTCGATAGTCCGCTGAATCAGCTCCTCCTGCTTACGTATAATTTCAGCGATACGCACCAGATAAACATCGTCAATCTTATGTTCATAATTACCATAAAGATTAAGCAGGATACGCAGCAATAATGCGTGCATACCGTAATACCGCTTGGCCATTTCAATATTTTCATTAGCTTCGTCAGTCAGCCGCTGTAATTCAGTAGTGATGAGTTTCACATTGTTGAACACGGAAACAAGCCGTACATCATCATCCCCGGTAACACTGTGAACAAGCGTTTCCACCTGTTCCCGGTCTACCTTCATGCCGACAGACTGCATCTCGCTGAGCAACTGATCAACGAGACCTTCAATACGCTTATCATTTTCCTCTTCACGGATTTCAAGTTCCTTAATTTCCGCATCAATGGAATCTGCATCTTTTTTCCATACTTCCCACTTCTTCACCTTCTTAGGCGCGGCAAGACGTGCGGTCTTAAGCTCTGAAACCCGCTCACGGCAATATCTGGAATCCTTTTGCAATTTGCGGATAGCATCCTTGCTTTCCGACATGCCTGAAATACCTAGCACTTCAATACATTCATCCAGTAAATCATTAATTTTTCCGTCAACACTATCCTTGTCCGCTTCAAGAGGGTTCCATGATGAATCGGGAACGCTGGACCGCAAATCAAGCTCAGATACGGCATCAGAAAGCAAGGGATGAACTTCACCCCAAACAGCCTCTAGAGAGGAAGCCGGAGCAGAAGTCACGAAACACAATAACAAGCCAAGCACAAAAAAAAGGACTCTCACTTGAAACCACCTCTAACTATTCGCAAAAAATCAATCGTCTCCACCGGAATCATCATTTCCGCCGCTATCATTGCTCTCATAATAATCGTCATCATCATTATGCCGATCACGATGCCCGCTACCCCGATTCTTCTTTTTCAATTTCAATACAAGTAAAACAGCTGCAATAATAACTATCAAACTCACCAGACTTTCAAAATCCATACAACCTCCCCGCGTAGAATGATTGGAGCCTCAACAATAACATCTTACAAAAGCAAGTGCTATGCATTAAATACAAAACTTACATTCTCAATACAGAGTACAATTAATGAAACAAAGCCTATCATTTCACCTGAATGTGAATTTTTTCCCGATTATAAACTGAAAATCATATAATACTATAATTTAACACTTCATAACTGGACATCTGTTCAACAGAGGCATATATAACCCGCCGAAGGATAGTGGAATTATGTTCACCTCTACATACTGAACCCTACGACACCGCCTGGACCATCGCCAAAACTCGGCCCTTCGGCAGTGCCCCACCCCGGCTTCACGCTTTACGCATTTCCCGCAAGCCATACTAACCACACCACAGATACGGGATATGCCGGGATAATACTTCAGTATTCATTGTTTTACAGATCTAAGCGAATGGAGAGAAGCTATGACACAATCATTGGCAAAGACTTTTGTGAATACCTTTCTGGGCCATGCCCCGATGTGGTACAAACTGACTATTCTGGCCTTCCTGATCATCAATCCGGTGATTATGGTGACCGCCGGGCCTTTCATTGCCGGATGGGTTCTCATTGCAGAATTCATCTTTACACTGACTATGGCACTGAAGTGTTACCCCCTACCGGCAGGCGGACTGCTGGCCATGGAAGCCGTACTTATCGGGCTGACCACCCCTGAAACCATTTACCACGAAGCACATCATAACTTTGAAGTTATTCTGCTGCTGATCTTCATGGTTGCCGGTATTTACTTCATGAAGGACTTCCTGCAATTCACCTTCACCCGTATTCTGGTCAACGTACGCTCCAAGAAACTGATCTCCCTGCTTTTCTGCTTTGCAGGAGCGTTTCTATCCGCATTCCTTGATGCACTGACAGTCACCGCTGTTATCATGGCCGTGGCATTGGGATTTTACAGCGTTTACCATAAGTATGTTTCAAGCGGCGCGGATAAAGGCTCCCACAGCCTTGATTCCGACCTGCACCTCAAAGAGAAGAACCGCGAAGAACTCAAAGAATTCCGCGGCTTCCTGCGCAACCTGATGATGCACGGTGCTGTCGGTACTGCTCTAGGCGGCGTATGCACCCTCGTCGGTGAGCCCCAGAACCTGCTCATCGGCAGCGAAATGGGTTGGCACTTTATTCCTTTTGCCATCAACGTAGCCCCTGTAACCATGCCTGTTTTTGTAATCGGCATGCTGACCTGCCTTCTGACTGAACAGTTTAAAATTTGCGGATATGGATTCACCCTCCCCGGCAACATTCGCTCCTTCCTTTTTGAGGAAGCCATGCGTCAGGAAGAAAAGCAGGGTCAGGCGGGTAAGGTTAAGCTGATAATTCAAGCCCTCATCGGCGTCTGGCTGATTCTCGCGCTGGCATTCCACCTGGCCGCCGTAGGTATTGTCGGTCTTTCTATCATCGTACTGCTGACCGCCTTCACCGGCGTTATCGAAGAAAGCCGCATCGGCCCCGCATTTGAAGAGGCCCTGCCTTTCACCGCTCTGCTGGTGGTATTCTTCGCTGTCGTTGCCGTTATCCACTCTCAGGAGCTCTTCAAGCCGATTATCTCATACGTACTCAGCATGCAGGGTCAGGCCCAGCTCATGGCCTATTACGTGGCAAACGGGGTGCTCTCCGCCATCTCCGATAACGTATTCGTAGCAACCGTCTACATCTCCGAAACCAAGATGCATTTTGTACAGGTACTCAATGCCATCCCCGGTATCGGCATGACCGGTCAGGAGCTCATGGCCAAACTGACCGACCCCCACGCAGTGCGCGCAGACGTTATCGCCACACTGCCGCAGGCAGCAGGTGCTCAGGTTCAAGCCGCCATGCACCAGTTTGACAAGCTTGCCGTAGCTATCAACACCGGAACCAACATTCCTTCCGTTGCAACTCCCAACGGTCAGGCCGCATTCCTATTCCTGCTGACCAGCGCAGTCGCCCCGGTCATCAGGCTTTCATACGGCAGAATGGTTCTGCTGGCACTGCCCTACACCATCACCATGTCCATCACCGGACTGCTGGCTGTAGACTGGTTCCTGTAAGCCATACACATAGATAGAATCAAAAAAGCGGGTAACCTGAAGATCAGGTTACCCGCTTTTCTTTTATCCCTCTCTGGACATGAAAAAATAAAAAAACTAAAACATAGACACGATCAACATTTAACAACCACAAGATTGCCCATGAATACAGAATTAAAAATAATCGGCCACATCCACTCAACTATCAAGGATAGGGATAATGCCCCCAAGCAAGGCAGCGAAGGCGGCGTAGAAGCTACAGTGGAAATTAGAGAAAAATACAGGGAATCACTGGACGGACTGAAAGAAGGAGCAGACATATTGCTCTTCACCTGGTTCCACAAAGCAGATCGGAGCTATCAGAAAGTTCACCCGCGCGGCGATGAATCACGCCCGAAACGAGGGGTCTTTTCCACCCGTTCCCCGGACAGACCAAATCCCATCGGCCTGCACCCGGTGACCATCACCGCCATTGACGGCTGCAAAATAAAAGTCCGCCCTATGGAAGCCATAGACGGAACACCGCTAGTGGACATAAAAAATGCCCAGCGCTAAACAAATCGAAGAAAATACCACCAGCTTGGCGGCCATAAATTCATAGCCACCCACCATCCCACGGGGCCGGCTACAGAAAGACCGACCCCGCATGGGGTATTCCATCGATACAGGTATCGTGAAATCTCGGGTAGTTACTACCGGGGACGGTAAGTAATTCTGCCGCGAGTAAGATCATAAGGGGAAAGCTCTACAGTAACCTTGTCACCGGGCATAACCCTGATGCGGAATTTACGCATCTTGCCGGAGATGTGAGCCAAAACCTCATGACCGTTTTCAAGCTCTACGCGAAACATTGCGTTAGGGAGAGCTTCTTCCACGGTGCCATTAACTGCAATTCCTTCTTCTTTAGCCAAAATCTTTCCTCTTACTATTGTATGTTCATAAAAAAAGCCCGCATACGCAACTGCGACAGCGGGCTTAATTTTCGATTTTCCCGGATAAAGGGAATATCAAGACTGTCTTTAGGTACAAAATGGCTTTGGTGAAAACCAGCTGTTTTCACCCGCCCAAAGGGGCTTTATACCAAATTGCTACAAATTACCAGCGTCTAGGACGCTCTTCTCTCGGACGGGCTTCATTAACTTTCAAGTTACGGCCACCGAAGTCAGTACCATCAAGGCTTTCGATAGCTTTGATTGCACCATTGTCTTCCATTTCAACAAAACCGAATCCGCGGGGACGGCCTGTTTCACGATCATTGATGAGTTTAACAGAAACCACTTCACCAAATTCTTCAAAAGCTGACCTAACATCTTCCTCAGAAGCACTCCAAGGCAGATTACCCACGTAAATGTTTTTCGACATTTCTCAAAACTCCATAAAAGCGTTAAAACTTAAAACAAACCAGACTAGCCGCCCGCGAACAAAAATTCGTTACGACAAACGCTGCACTCAGAACCCCGCTGAGATACTAGCAATCAACTAAATACCTTAAAGACAATCTACGATATTCGGCTGAAATCCGGTAACCTATTAGCCCCATAACCCGGCAAGGATAAAAGAGCAATAGGCCCGTGCAAAAAAGGTTAAAGAAATATCCTTTTTTGCACGGGCCATTAAGTTCCAATATGGATAAAGCTGCTATTTCTTGAGCCAGCTCATCATTTTGCGGAGCTCACCACCAACCTGCTCAATCTGGTGCTCTTTGCCGATGCGGCGCATTGCACTGAAGTGAGCCTTGCCGGTCATATTCTCAGCGATGAATTCTCTAGCGAACTCACCCTGCTGGATTTCCTTGAGGATTTTTTTCATTTCCTTGCGGCTTTCCTCGTTGATAACACGGGGACCACGAGTAAGGTCACCGTACTCAGCAGTATCAGAGATGGAATCACGCATCTTGGCAAGACCACCTTCATAAATGAGGTCGATGATCAGTTTGCACTCATGCAGGCACTCAAAGTAAGCGATTTCAGGCTTGTAGCCAGCTTCAACGAGGGTTTCAAAACCGGCTTTAATCAGCTCGGAGAGACCGCCGCAGAGAACTGCCTGCTCACCAAAAAGGTCGGTTTCGGTTTCTTCGCGGAAAGTGGTCTGCAATACGCCGGAACGGGTCGCGCCGATACCTTTTGCGTAAGCAAGAGCGATGTCAAAAGCTTTACCGGAAGCATCCTGATCAACAGCGATGATTGCGGGAACAGCTCCGCCTTCAGTGTAGGTGCGGCGTACGAGATGACCGGGTCCCTTGGGAGCGGCCATGATAACGTCAACGTCCGCAGGAGCGGCGATCTGTTCGAAATGAATATTAAAACCGTGACCGAAAGCAAGAACGTTGCCGGGCTTAAGGTTGGGTGCGATGTCGTTCTTGTAGACTTCAGCCTGAACCTGGTCGGGCAGAAGGATCATGATAAGATCGGCCTGCGCTGAAGCTTCAGCAGCACTGACAGGTTCGAAACCGTGTTCTTTGGCAAGCTCGTAGTTTGCGCCGCCGGGACGCTGACCAACGACAACTTTAACACCGGAATCACGAAGGTTCTGTGCATGGGCATGGCCCTGGCTACCGTAACCGATGATGGCAACTGTCTTGTCTTTGAGCAGACCCAGATCAGCGTCATTTTCATAATAAACTTTCATTGCTTTCTCCTGATTTTTCTCTTTAATTCAGACACGAAACTCGCGAATAGTTTCCCGGCAGCTCGCCTTGAAAAAAGCCAGCCGGAGGGCACTCCTGTGCCGAAATGTTGATGAAATTTTTTTTACCTAAACTTGCAGAGCACGCTTCATGGCTACGGTGCCTGTGCGGGCGACTTCCTTAATACCGAACCGACCCAGAAGATTGATCAAAGCTTCAATTTTGCCATGATCGCCAGTGACTTCAATGGACAGTTCGTCCACGCTGACATCAACAACCTTGCAGCGAAAGATATCTACAATACGTAGAATTTCAGCACGCTTGGCGTCTTCGGCATTAACCTTGATCAGTACCATCTCCCGTTCCACCGAGCTATGCTCGATAAGATCCACGACCTTGATAACAGTGACCAGCTTGCGGAGCTGCTTTACAATCTGCTCCACAATATGCTCGTCGCCTATGGTTGTGATGGTCATATGGGAAACTCCCTCCTCAAGGGTGGGAGCAACGTTGAGTGATTCAATGTTGAATCCTCGCCCGCTGAACAGTCCTGCAACTCTGGAAAGAACCCCGGGCTCGTTTTCAACTGTCACGGATAAAGTATGTCTCATTACTTCCTCCTAAACGAGCAGCATTTCGGTTAATGAAGCACCGGCGGGAACCATGGGATACACGTTCTCCTGCGGATCTACACGGACATCGATGATGGTGGGCTTTCCGTTGGAAAAAGCTTCCTTGAGCATCGGTTCGAGGTCTTTTTCTTCAGTAACCCTGTAACCGGCGGCTCCGTATGCTTCGGCAAGTTTTACGAAGTCCGGCTGGGCATCCATACAGGTTTCACTGTAGTTGCAATTGTAAAAAAGCTCCTGCCACTGGCGGACCATTCCGAGATAGCCGTTATTCAAGATAACAATTTTTACGGGAAGGTTGTTGCAGACAGCCGTCATCATTTCCTGAATATTCATCTGAATAGAACCGTCACCGGCAATATTCACCACAAGCTTGTCCGGGAAGGCCATCTGAGCACCGATAGCTGCGGGAAAACCGAAGCCCATGGTTCCGAGACCACCTGATGAAAGGAATGATTTGGAGCGTTTAAACTTATAGAACTGTGCGGCCCACATCTGGTTCTGGCCCACTTCAGTAGCGACAATAGCTTCGCCTTTGCTTATTTCGTAGACTTTCTCCACGACACGCTGAGGCTTGATGTAATCGGTATCGCTCTTTTTATAACGCAGAGGATGAGTTTCGGACCATTCCTGAACCTGTCTGACCCATACGGCGTGGGCAACTTCCCAGTCAATGGAATCAAGATTCGGTTCCATTTCACTCTTTAATGCAGACAGTGCGCTTTTACAGTCAGCGACCAGAGGCACGTGTACGGCTACGTTCTTCTGAATTGAAGTGGGGTCAATATCGATGTGAACAAGAGTGGCTTTAGGGGCAAATGTGCTGACCTTACCGGTAACACGGTCATCGAACCTCGCCCCGATTGCCAGGACGAGGTCCGCGTTATTTATTGCCATGTTTGCGGCGTAGGTGCCGTGCATTCCCAGCATCCCCAGCCAAAGGGGATCATCTCCGGGAAAGGCGCCCAGCCCCATAAGGGTAGCGGTCACCGGAATGTTCAGGCTCTTGGCGAGCCATGTCAATTCATCCTCAGCTCCAGAGCTGATAACCCCTCCGCCGGCATAAATCAAGGGCCTTTCTGCGCCTTCGATCAATTTCGCGACTTTTTTAATCTGCCGCGCATGCGGTGTCAGATTCGGGTTATAGCTCCGTAGCGACACATCCTCAGGCCATTCGAACTCAAATTTCTGCTGCATAATATCTTTAGGCAGGTCAACCAGAACCGGGCCGGGACGTCCGGTGCGGGCCAGATAAAAGGCCTGTCGGACAGTGTAGGCAAGGTCTTTGATGTCCTTTACCAAGTAATTATGCTTCGTGCAGGGACGGGTGATTCCTACGATATCCACTTCCTGAAACGCATCGTTTCCGATCAGCGGAGTGGGAACCTGCCCGGTGAAAATAACCACCGGGATTGAATCCATGTACGCCGTTGCTATGCCGGTAACAGTGTTGGTCGCTCCGGGACCTGATGTCACGAGGCAGACTCCTACATCGCCGGTGGCGCGTGCATAGCCGTCCGCAGCATGGATTGCACCCTGTTCGTGCCTTACAAGTATGTGCTTAAACGGATAATTGGGCAATTCGTCGTAAATATCAATAACGGCTCCACCTGGGAATCCGAATACGACGTCCACACCCTCCTTTTTCAGACATTCAAGAAATATCTGAGCTCCGGTGAGCTCCATGGCTACCCTCCCTTATTTATGCTTGTCGAGCAAAGCTTGCAGCTTTGTCTTTCCAGCGAGTTTTTTCTTTTTCAATTCTTTAACTTCCTGAGTCTCAGTTTCACTCAGGTAGCTCTTGGCTTCCATTTTATCGATGAGTTTCTTGTATTCGTTGTGCTGATTCCATAGAGCGTTAATTTCGCTGTCCTGGCCCACTAGCTGCTCGATCTGATCAATGTCTCTCTGTTCCATTTGAAACTCCTTTTTGCAACGGTTTGCAACTCAGGCGCGGGCAGGGATTATCCCTTCCCAGCGCGGTTCAACATCGGACTCCACCAGTAAAACCTTTTTACGGTTGGTATGTCCTGATGCAATGGAAATATTTCTCTTTTTTAGACCCAAACGGGTCGCGACAAATAGGGCAAGAGCCTTGTTGGCTTTGTTATCCACAGCGGGCGCGTTTATACGCACGCGCACACTGTCCTGATACTCCCCGGTAACACCCTCATTCCTGGCACCGGGCTGCACCCATACGGAGACCCTCCACGAACCATGTCCGCAGGGTCTGATGTAAGAGGGGAGTTCAGTAATAACTTCGTTCACTTGGCTTTTTTGAAGAATTTAAGTTTGGATTCGATGGCTTCAACCTTCTCGACTTCGGGATCACCGATCTCCAAAGTTTTGAGATGAGATTCAAGCAGAGCCTTCAGCTCAACTTCAAAACGGGTTCTTTGCCGTTTCAACTCATTAATATCCTCATGGATCTGAGCCAGCCTGTTGTGGGCCTGCTGCAAAATCACCTCCGCCCTTGAATGGGCTTCGTTGATGATTAGCTCGGCCTCTTTTCTTGCAGTGGCTTTGAGATCGTCCACCATCTTCTGGGTGGTCATCAGGGTATCGCGCAGGGTTTCTTCACGCTGACGAAACTCGATGATGGTATTCTCTCTCCGGGAAACCATTTTCTGAAGCTGCTTTTTTTCATCAGCAGCGGTACCCAGAACATCCGCAAGTTCAACCATCAGCTGGTCCACTTCGCTCTTGGAGTACCCGAACAGGGATTTAGAGAACTTTTTATTAAGCAAGTCGATTTTTGAAAGACTCATGCCCACCTCCGGCATTACATACCATAAGCGAGTCTGGTGAGATTGCCCACCAGAGCTATGTCGATCATCTGGATAGCCAAAAGAACGACAATGGGTGAAAGATCAAATCCACCGATATTTACAAAGGGAAGATACTGGCGCACTTTGGCGAAAACAGGCTCTGTTACGCTGCGCAGAAATTTGACAATGGGATTGTAAGGATCAGGATTGACCCAAGTAATCAGGGCGGAAATGATAACCACCCACATATAGAGATTAAGAACAAGCGAAAGGACCTTCGCCACGGCAAGAATCACGTAATCCATTTAACATACTCCTAACGGGCTGGATCAGAAGCGGTGGCTTCCGATCTTGACTATAAATTGGCACAGCAGGATTCAAGAATCAACTGTTTTTCCAAATTTACCTGAATTCTATTAAATATAAGAACGCTGGTTGCAGGAGAAAGCAGGAAAATCAAGCCCTGAAGATTTCCCCCTGCCCTTTCGTACTGATTTAAATAAACTTTTGCTGACCGCAACCGCAACCGGCCCAAACATCATTCCGGGCCTTTTCCAGCAGGTTACAAAGAGTCCAGTAACTATCCACATGAAAACGGGCATTGAGTGTCGGGCTGCGATAGGCCCAGAACTCAACTCCTGCACGCTCGGCGCAGCTTTCATCCACCCAGGTATCACCGATATAGACAACCTCTTCAGGTTTCATATTCCATTTATCGAGAATGTAGTGAACGCCTTCAGGGTGCGGCTTACTGTTGGGTAATGTGGTCGAAGTGACCATGGGCGAAAAAAAGCCCTCAATATCAAATTTTTGCAGAACCAACGGCAGAGTATCGGTACGGTTGGTATTGATACCCATACGAATATTGTGGGTTCTCAGCCATTCGAGCAAACGAGATAATCCATCTTCAACCTGAATGTAGTTGATGCCTTCTTTCAGCAACGGATCGGAACAGAACTCAAAAGCCTGTTCATGAATCTCTTTGGGCAAGATTTGTTTTAATGATTCCGCATGGGTGTGGGCATGGACAAATTTCTCTTCATCAGCGGTCATGGGATCAAGATCAAATTTTTCTTTGAACTTGTTGTAGTACCACTTATTGGATTCAAAGGAATTGATCAAGACCCCGTCGCAATCAAAAATTACACCTTTGATTTCCTTAACCACCTCGGGAGGTGTTACCGGGCTGATATGTATGGATTCCATATAATTTCTCTCTACTTATCGTTTGCATTAAGGACAACGGTAAACTGCCGGTCAAGCCACGGCCTGTCTTCGGGCAGTCCGGAAAGATCCAGCAGCTTCCACGCCTTTTCGCGAAGCACCAGAGCCTTATCCGCTAGCAATCCTTCTTTTTCATAAAATTCTATATCACGGTCCCGCCAAAGAGAAACAGCATCGACATCATCGGTGACCAGCACGGAATTTTCCGGCAGCAGCAGGGCAAATCCTTCAAGAACTTTCTTCCACGGCAACTGCAAATCACCACCGCCCATACCGGGCAGATTAGCCATCAAACCGCCAAGAGCCATGGCTTTGCGATCATCCTCGCTATCAACATCCAGACCGAGGCTCTCCCCGAACCCGGCCCACTTGTCATTCAAATTCTTTTCAAGAGATCCAAGCTCAAGGTGCTTTTCTTCGTAAGCATAACAAAGTGCCAGCACGACCTGATTCTGAATCCGTGCCTCTTCATCACTTTTATCTTCTACGTCAGGGGCAATACGAGCTGCGAGCTCAGTATGAATAGCTGAAGTCCGCTCTCCGAACTGATCTTTGTCATTGGACTGAGGGTTGGCGATAAACTTGAACATATCACCAAGACTTTCACCGTAGCTGATAAAATCATCAACCATACGCTTGCAGGTCACGGGTTCTACAGGCAGGTTTTCCGGACGGTAAGCAGGAACTTCGCCTGCCGCTTCCCGGTCGATGCCCGGATCAAAAACCAAAGCACCCTCAACCTTTTCCTCGATCAGTTGCTCATGCATTTGCGGAAAATATATCAACACAGCAGGACTCCTTTTTATCTAAATTTCTATTCCTTACGCGGCTTGAAACGGCTGCACACGCCATCACATTCCGGCAATTCGAACAGGCAGACTCGGTCATGTATCGCTGCACAAAAACCACCGTCCTCTTCCTCGCACGGAAACATCTTGCGACACACCACTGTGGATTTCAAGTGTTCTTCTATTCTTTGTTCCCAGAGATCGCCGAAAGCCTTTGCATCAAGATTGAAATTTTCAGCCTGCAACAAAAGCTTATCGTACTCACCTTCCAGATCAATCATGACCTTGCAGCGGTACTGCCGATTATATCCGGGATTAAGATTCTCCTCAAAGAGACACCTTCCATTCTTATATAACCGGCACATGTGCCCCGGCATTCTAGTCACTTTAGCCAAACAATTTACCTCCGGGAAACCCCGGCCAGCGGCCTGAAACTGTTAAACATTCAAAGGAAGAATTATGTACGCATCGCTATTTTGTAAAGATCAAAAATATAAATTTTCCGTGTCGTTCCGAGATAAGAAGACATTCTTGACCTAAGAGCAAGGCCCGTGTAAAAGTTCATTACTATCTAGCATTGGAGGATTAAAATGTTCGGTTTAGGTATAACAGAGATTCTTTTAATTTTGGGTATCATCATCCTGATTTTCGGAGCTAAAAAACTTCCTGAAGTAGGAAGTGGACTGGGCCGCGCAATTCAGAATTTTAAAAAGGCAAGCAGCGAATCTGATGAAATTGATGTAACACCGTCAAAGGACAAAGATAAAGAAGCATAGACTTCTTCAAAAACTTGCTTGATTTTTTGTAGGTACATACCTGCAAGATCCCCGGTTTGCTTTGCGATCCGGGGTTTTATTATGCCCCTTTCTCCACTTCGTCTGCAAACATGAGCAGCCCCCGCCTGAGATAAATGGCACCGGAAATAAAAGTGAAGACAGCGGTAACAATCTCCAGCCACGGACGCATAAAGCTCACATCCAGCCTGAAGGCCAGCCCGGAAAGTACGGAAAAGATAACCAGCAGTTGCAGCGCAGTAGTAATCTTACTGGTCCAAAGGGGATCAATCCTCTTCTCCACTTCCACTCCATAAAATTTAAGCAGAAACAGACCGCCGACAATAATCAGATCACGGGAAACGGCAAGGACAGTCAGCCAGACAGGAACTACTCCCTGTGCAGAAAGACAGATAAAGGAAGTTACCAGCAGGATTTTATCAGCAAGGGGATCAATCATGGCCCCGAACTCAGTGCGCTGTTTCATTACCCGGGCCAGAAAACCGTCCAGACCATCTGAAATCCCGGCAACCATGAACAACAGCCATGCCGCAAGGAAATTGCTGTCGAGATATGCAATCACAAATCCCGGAGTCAGCAATATCCTGAAGATGGTTATGAGATTGGGTATGGTCCAGATTCTCCGGCTCGGCACGGTCCTTCCTTTATTCTTTAGCCTCCTCAAGTCCCTCCAGGCTGAAGTTCAGCCCGCGGGGAGGCAGGTAATCATTGAGGTAGCCACGAAGCACCCACTGGTCCGAGACTTCAAGGGACCAGCTTGCTGAAACAGCAGTAGGCTTCATTTCAACATCAAGCAGGTTCACTTCCTGTACTGCGGAATCCCATGATTTGAGTTTACGCCCGAATTCGCGAACCCCATCGGGATTGAACCAGCCGCTGACAACCAGCACGGCCTTGGGATTCATGAGGGCTTCAATATTCTCGGAACCGAAATATTTTCCCCAGAGTTCACGCCAGACCCGTTCCATGCTGCTACCTGAAGCAAACCACTTTCCACGGGAAGATTGCAGATCACCGGACCAGCGTTTTTTGGAAGCATGTCGAACAGACAGCACCGCCGCAGTACCGTTGGTATCAGCTATAGTAGCGTTGCTCAGCCCGTAAAGAGCGATCAACTCGTTGATTTGCTCATTCTGCTTTAATTGACGATCTTCATTGAGAGTATACTTTTCATTGGAAACATTAATTTGCGCAGGAACTTCAGCAGCTGAAAACAGTCCCATCTTTTTCATAGCCGAGCGAAGACTCTTACGATTCACACTGACATTGATGGAAACGGAAACACCATCTTCAGCCAGCTTGACGTTCATGTCCTTGTAGCCGTTGATGTACTCTTCATAATATTTACCGAAAGCCTTTTTCACAGCCTCAGTCCTTTCAGCGGACATGGTTCCGGGAAGCATACGTGAAGCCTCGGCGAACAGAGCCTGCGCAAAAGCTTCAGTAACCGCTTCCTGACGCAAGGTGCGCTGCGGCACTTCCTTTTCAGGATCAACAGGTTTGAAGATCTGCACCTTCACCGCATAGGCAGGCAGGGCGGAAAATAGCAGCACAACAACGCAGGCGGCTAAAACAAACGGCTTTATCTTATCTGAAAAATTCAACTTTATCGCTCCGGTAAATTTATCGCTGTTGATTCTGAACTGCGGGATTTCCATCCAAAGAATCTTCCTGAATATCACTTTCCCCTGCTGTCGCCGGAGATTCATGCGGCTGTTCCGTATCAGTAGATTCATCAACGTCACCAGCTTTAACGCCCGCATGAGGATCATCCACAAGAATGACCACAGCACAATTCTCGCTTACAATTTTGCGCTTAAGAACGGCCCTGACCTTGGCTGCATCATCAAGGGAAAGCACAAAATTACTCCGGGAAGGACCATGAGTATTGAGGGCTTTAATGGTCAAAGGGAAATTTCCAACCCGCGAACGCAGGTTCTCGGATTTATCATCAACCATGTAGGTCACAAGTCCGCGTTTAAGAACTGATTCTCTGCTGACCGCGAAAGGACCGTACACGCCAACTCCCCTGCCATCATAAATAAGGGGAAGCAACACAGGCTTGCAGTTGAGTCCTCTGGCATCGATAATCACACCGCTGTATACTGTGCTATCAATATAGCCGTTTTCCTCGCTTTCAAGGGCTTGTAACTCAGCTCCGGCCTCGCCGCGCTCACCGGAAATGGTCGGCGGAATTCCGGTCTGAAAGGAAAGTGTCGGCGGAATAATGATGGAAGAAAGACCGTTACGCAAATTCAGGGAAGAAGTAACTACCACAGTCCCGTTTACGTCCACAGCGGTATCAAGCAATGAATTCTGCACGTATCCGCGCAGGGAATTCAAGGCCTTAAGATCATTTTTAATAATGGAAGAAACTTTACGACGGCTGTCCAGCGGCAGCGAAAGGACCTCATCCAGCAATCCCTTGCGGGATTCAACCCCGCCCTGTCTTACAGCAAGAGCCTTACTGCGCACCGGGTCAATGCTGTCCGGCATGAGCTTGATTTCTGAAGCTGCGGAAATAAATCCATCACCCCAATTAACTATGGTTCCATCGGATTTTTCAACCAACCCGCCGAAGCCGTTACCATTATCTGCTGTCTGCGCGGACGCAAAAGAAACCGTAACCAGCAGAACAAGTAAATTGAAAAGTATATATTTTTTCATATGTATTCCGTTTTAGCGTAATTATCTGTTCTGGGATTACTTACCCTTCCCGGACTCAATCCGCAAGCCACTGCGCGACATATTCAACAGCCTTGTCATGCTCGTCGGGCGCGAACCAGTGGATATCCTGCTCCCGCTTAAACCATGTGAGCTGCCGTTTGGCATAGGCGCGGGTATTCTTTGCCCAGAGCCGGACAGTTTCATCCATATCGATCTCACCCTTAATAAAACGCATAAGCTCAATACAGCCGATGCCGGTCCAGCCGGGCGCATTTTCATCCGGGCACCTTTCCCACGCCCTGCGTGCTTCATCCACTGCTCCGGCCTCCAGCATCTTTTCAATGCGAAACTTAAGCAGCGGAGTCAACTCCTCAAGATCGACCTTGATGCCGATCTTCAAAAAATTATACGGAGAAGGCGGAACTTCGCGATTATGCCACCAGCTAAAAGGCTTGCCTGTGGCCTCGTATACCTCAAGAGCACGGGCATTGCGCTGGCGATTGTTAGGATGGGTGCGCTTGCAATATTCCGGGTCAACCTTCTCAAGCTCGGCATAGAGTGCCGGGCCGCCCTCTTCTTCTGCCCGCTTACGAATGCGTTCCCGAATCTCATCCGGGATATCAGGAATCGGGGCAAGACCGGAAGTCAGACTTTGCAGATACATACCCGTTCCGCCGACAAGCACCGGCAACTCATCAACAGCGGCAACATCAATGCGTTCCTTGGCAAGATCGACAAATCCGGCAGCATGAATGGTCTCGGTGGTGGGCAGAAAGCCATACAGCTCGTGCGGACATACCGCCCTTTCTTCCGGGCTGGGCTGAGCGGTAATCACCGGGAAATCAGTGTAGACCTGCCGGGAATCAAAATTAATCACCCGCACCGGAAATTTCCGGGCCATGCCAAGTGAAGTGGCGGTCTTCCCGGCTCCAGTAGGACCGAGGATGCATACTACGGGTCTGAGCTTTTCCATTGTCTATTTTCCGGGAACGAGCCTTTCAATTACTTCATCATAAATCTGACGCGGCACCAGACCTTTAATATCACCACCGTTCACAGCCACATCTTTGATAATGGAAGAACTGAGGTACATCCACTTATAGTCGGTCATTAAAAAGATCGTCTGGATATCATTATCAAGACGGCGGTTCATAAGTGCCATCTGGAATTCATATTCAAAATCTGAAACAGCGCGCAATCCACGCATGATTACGTTAGCCGGGCTTTGTTCAACATAATGAACCAACAACCCGTCAAAAGAATCAACTTCCACCTGCGGATGATGCGCAAAAATACGTTCAGCCATATCCACCCGTTCTTCAAGGGAGAACTTACAATTCTTGGATGTGCTGCCTGCCACAGCAACAATTACTTTATGAAATGTCTTAATTCCGCGCATGACCAAAGAGAAATGGCCACGGGTGAAAGGATCGAAAGTTCCGGGGAATACTGCTGTAACTGGCTTTACTTCTGCCATAATAATATCCTTGTCTGACCATAGAGTTTGTTTACCAACAGATCGAGACGGTCCACGTGTTCCGACTCGGGAGGCTCAACCTTGTCCTCCACTTCCGCCAGTACAAACCCGTCCTCGGAAAGCCAGCCGTTTTCAAGAGCCGCATCAAGGGCCTTGGGCAGCAGGTCATATCCGTATGGTGGGTCGATGAAAATAAGATCGTACGGTTTATCCGGGGCTTTCCCGAGTACTTTGAACAAGTCGGTTTTAAAAACCTTATACTCTTTGGGAGAAGCTCCCAGCTCCTTTAAATTGGTACTGATCAAGGCAGCGGCGCGCCCATTTTTCTCCACAAAAAAAGCGAACTCCGCCCCCCGGCTAAGGGCCTCAATGGCAAGACTGCCGCTTCCGGCGAACATATCCGCAACGCGCAATCCGTCCCAGTCCACGCCCCTTGATTCCAGCATGGAAAAAATAGCCTGCCGAACCTTGGATGTAGCCGGACGGTATCCGGGACCACTGGCGGTCTTGATTACCCGACCACCGTATTTGCCGCTTATCAGTCTCATATTTTACAATTCCGAAATAAGTTCAATAACCTGACGGTTAATTTCAAGCAGTCTGTCCCTCAGCTCGGTCTGGCTGAGAAAGGACTGTGACTGCACTTTATCCAGCCTGCCCCTGAATTCAGTAAAAAGCTTTTCCGAATCATTAAGCAGGAAATCCCAATCAATTCCCGGACTGGAAGACTTGCCCTTAACCACGGGTTTAATCTCGCCACCGGGCACAAGCATGACCTCTTCCCGGTAATCGGCAATATGCACCTTGTAACCGAGTTCCTGCTTGATGCGGCCCGCCAGAACTTTCTGTCCTTTAGGCTCGCCGTGGGTCAATATGACTTTCATGGCCGGACTGTCAAAGTGTTTCAGCCAGTCAACCATCTCATCCTGCCCGGCGTGACCGGAAAAACCGTTAATAGTGAAGATTTTCGCCTCCACAGCCAGTTTTTCGCCAAAAATTGTGATGTTGTCCGCGCCGTTGACCAATCTCCGCCCCGGAGTACCCACACCTTGATAACCAACAAATACCACACTGGCATTTTTACGCCAGATATTGTGACGCAGATGGTGCTTGATTCGCCCGGCGTTAGCCATACCACTTGCAGAGATAACGATAGCAGGCCCTTCTGTCTCGTTAATAGCCTGTGATTCTTCGGTAGTCAGAGTAAATTTCAATTTCGGCAGGGAAAGCGGATCATCACCGTTATGCATCAATTCTTTGGTATCAAGGTCGAAAAATTCCGGGTGATTCCTAAAAATTTCAGTAGCCTTGATAGCTAAGGGACTATCCAGATAGACAGGCATGTCCGCAGGGAGTTTGCCGTCTTTATAAAGCAGGTGCAAAGTATAGATGAGCTGCTGCGAACGTTCCACCGCAAAGGCCGGGATAACAACCTTTCCGCCACGCTCATAGCTCCACGCAATGGCTTCAGCAAGTTCATCAAGACTGTTGGAGGAATCCTTGTGATTACGGTCCCCGTAGGTGGATTCCATAAGCAGGTAGTCGGCCTTTTCAATGATGCTGGGATTACGCACAATGAGCTGGTCCTTGTGGCCGAGATCCCCGGAAAATACCACTTTGGTGGTCTCGCCGCCTTCCTTGATCCAGAGTTCGATGAAAGCGGAACCGAGAATGTGTCCCGCATCCTTAAAATTTACAGTCACCCCTTCCGCAGGATCAAAACTGGCACCATACTGCACGGTACGCATGAGCGGAACGGTATTGATGGCATCTTCCTGTTTATAAATAGGAGAGATGGGTGCCATGCCCTTACGCAGCCTTTTACGGTTGGCCCAGTCAGTTTCCATTTCCTGAATGTAAGCACTGTCCAACAGCATGATATCGAGCAGATCACGGGTGGGGATGGTCATATATATGGGACCGTCAAATCCGGCCCGAACTGCGGCCGGAAGCAATCCGGTATGATCAATATGAGCATGGGTAATCAGGATAAAATCAAGATTCTTGGGATCGTAATCAGCTATCCCCCGATTTCGTTTTTCAACTTCCGCGTTACCCTGATGAAGCCCGCAGTCAACGGCGAATCTAACATTCTCAGTCTCAATTATATAGCAGGAGCCGGTAACAGTTTTAGCAGCACCCATAAAAGTTATCTTCATTCATCCTCCCAGATCATTTCCCTGAAATCTATTCAGACTATGCGACTCAGGCTTTTTTTGATAATTCGAATGCACTGTTACATGCACCAATAATCAAATTCAGGCAACAGCGGAGCAGTTAGAAAATGCAGCAGCGCAATCAAAAAAAAGCATACCTGTACGGCCTTTCAGCCGTACTCATCTGGTCCACTGTGGCTTCGGCATTCAAAATAGCCCTCGGTTATATGGACCCGCTGCAACTACTCTTCTATGCTGTCATTTTTTCCAGCATAGCTCTTTTTGCCATTTTAAAGATACAAAATAAAACTGCGCAGATAAGGCAGATGAGCTTAAAAGAACTGCTTAAATGCGGACTGCCCGGTCTGCTTAATCCGTTCTTATATTATATAGTACTCTTTAAAGCCTATGACCTGCTCCCGGCGCAGGAAGCGCAGCCACTCAACTACACTTGGGCAATCACCCTTTCGCTTTTGTCGATCCCCCTGCTGGGCCAGAAAATGACCATACGCGAACTGCTGGCAATCCTGACCAGCTATCTTGGAGTGGTAGTTATTTCCACCCATGGAAATCTTTTAGACATAAAATTCAGCAATGGTTACGGGGTCTTTCTGGCCCTGTTCAGCACCATAATCTGGTCCCTCTACTGGATCATGAATACTAAAAGTAAATCCGACCCGCTGATCGGGTTATTCCTGAATTTCTGCTTCGGTCTTCCGCTGGTAGCAGGAGCCATGCTCATATTTTCAGGTCCGCCACCAATGAGTATTCCGGCTATCCTATCCGCTGCCTATGTAGGATTCTTTGAAATGGGCATAACTTTCGCACTCTGGCTGAACGCCCTCAAACTGACTGAAAAAGCTTCAAGGGTCAGCAACCTGATTTTCCTCTCCCCATTCCTGTCATTAATATTAATCCATTTTATTCTTGGAGAAGAAATCCTGCCTTCAACGCTGGTGGGGCTGCTCTTTATTGTGGGCGGGAACGTTATTCAACAGTTGGGTAAGAAAAATTAGTTATATAAAAATACAAAAGGACCGGGCTGGAGGTTCCCGGTCCTTTTTGTATTAAGGAGTGATGATGAGGAATGAAGACTATATGTATATTCGGGACTTGTTGAAGAAAATGCAGGGGAACAATTTCTTCGCCCGTCTTGCTTTTTTACTTAGCATCTAGTGTGCCAAAACTTTTTATCCTTTATTTTCAACATATTACCATTTTAAATCTTTTTTCAAATCCAACCTGCACATCCATTTGCACATAATCTTTGCACATATGTGCAATGCACATTTGCACACACTGCACATCCATTCAGTCTGCCAGACAAATCCAAGTTTAAGAATTAACGACAGAACGGTTAAATTCGCGCAAACCCCTGTACATAACAATTTTTCCGTATTATGTTGTAAGTAACGGTATATGAAGGAACTCTGAATCAATACTCAATATAATAAACACACCACACTGAATAATAAGGAGGAAATTATGCATACACGCCTTTCAGATGTGTACCTGAATCATGAAATCAATGAAAAAATCGAAGAAGCCTGCCAGAACTTAGGGATCAGCAAAAGCATGTTCCTGAACGTCCTGCTGCAAGAGCTGTTCAGCAAGGCCGGACCGGAAGATCTTTTCTACAACCGGGTAAAACTTTGTGATGACAATGATCTCGCTTCCATAAACAAAACTGAATCGATCACCCAGTAATTCTATTCACCTTCATTTAAACCGCCGCACAATCCAACCTCTAACCACAAGCGGCAGACAACAAAGGAACGGCGCAAAAATCAGGAACCATAAAATATTGAACTTGCATTTTTGCGCCCATGTTTCTTCATAAATTCCGTGGCAGGGACCGTACTACGCAGCATTAATATGCTGCTTTTTTTTGCCCAAATATCAAAACCCATTCTGCCTGATCAGCGACAATCTATTATGCAGCCAATGACATAAGTCGCGTTTGACAATAATTCCCCTACTAAATATACGGTTATTCCAATTCCCTTAAAAATTTAAATACTCATAATTGGAGAAAACAATGCGTTTAGTATCTTTAGGAGTAATGCTCGTTATGCTTTCACTGGTATCCGCTGCCCCGGCATTTGCCGCCGAAAAACTCAGCGGTGATGTCATCATGTTCCACGCCGGCAGCCTTTCCGTCCCCCTTGCAAAGATGGAAAAAGAATTTGAAGCCATGCACCCCGGTGTAGACATCAAACGCGAAGCCGGCGGTTCCACCAAAATGGCCCGCATGATTTCCGAAGTAGGCAAGCCTGCCGACATCATGGCTTCCGCTGACTACGTGGTCATCGACAAAAACCTGATTCCTAAATACGCGGACTTCAACATCCGTTTCGCCACCAACCAGCTGGTGCTCTGCTACACCGACCAATCCAAATTCGCAGAAGAAATCAATGCTGACAACTGGTACGATATTCTTGCCAGAACCGGTGTTGTCTGGGGACATTCCGATCCCAACCTCGATCCCTGCGGCTACCGTAGCGTAATGGTCATGCAGCTGGCTGAAAAATTTTACGGTAAATCTGAACTCTATAAGAAATTGGTTTCCCAGCGCAAAAAGGAATGGGTCCGCCCCAAATCCGTTGAGCTGATCTCCCTGCTCAAGACTGGAAACATGGATTACGCCTGGGAATACCTCTCCGTAGCAGTACAGCACGGTCTGAAATACATCACCCTTGATAAACACATCAATCTTTCCGACTACAAATACAACAACTTCTACAAGCAGGCGAAGGTAACCGTCAGCGGCAAGAAACCCGGAACCACCATTGAGCGTACCGGTAAATCCATCACTTACGGCATCACCCAACTCAAAGACGCCCCGAACAAAGCAGCAGCCACCGCTTTCATGGCTTACATGCTCTCCCCCGAAGGCGGCCTGAAAATCCTTAACGAAATGGGCCAGCCTCCCTTTGTTCCGGCTATTGTTCCTGACGAAACAATGGTCAAAAACATGCCTGCACAGTTGCAAAAACTCGTTAAAGTAAAAAAATAATTTGACCTTACACAGGAAAGCCGGGATCAACCGCCCGGCTTTCCTGCTTTCCACCCATGAAAAAAATCCACAGAACATCAGTCAGCTCTATTATTTCCACCATTCTGGTCCTCGGCTTCATCCTTGTTCCCTTAAGCCAGTTAATTCTCGGCTCAAGCGTTGATGAATTGCTCCAGACCATCATGGACCCGGATGTACGCGCAGCAATTACCCGGAGCATGCTCTGCTCCGGTCTGGCGGCATTCATATCTTTCGCCATCGGCACCCCCTTCGCTTTCCTGCTGGCCCGCAAGGATTTCAGAGGCAAAGGGCTGGTGGAATCCATCATCGACATGCCGATCATGATCCCGCACCCGGTCATCGGTATTGCCCTGCTTTCAATCGCCGGACGCAACCATTGGATCGGACAGATATTAATTGATGCCGGAATCCGTATCATGGGCACCAATACGGGGATTGTTGCTGTTCTGGTATTCGTAGGACTGCCCTTCTATCTCAATGCCGCACGGGACGGATTTGAAAACGTTCCCGAAAGACTCGAAAAAGCGGCTCGTACCTTGGGAGCTTCACCAACCCAGACGTTTATCCGGGTCACCCTGCCCCTTGCCTGGCGATCCCTGCTCACCGGGATGATCATGTGCATGGCCCGCGCGCTCAGCGAATTCGGAGCAGTAGTCATCGTGGCCTACCATCCCATGATCGCTCCGGTGCTCATGTACGAACGATTTACTGCTTACGGTCTTTCGTACTCCCGCCCGGTGGCTATCTGGCTGATATTTCTTTCACTGGTGCTCTTTGCGGCACTGCGACTTCTTTCACGCGGAGTGGGGAGCAGGGAATCATGATTAAAATAGAAGAACTTAACGTTGAACTGCCAAAATTTTCCTTGCAGGATATTAACCTGCACATTCCTGAAGGCGACTTCTTCACCCTGCTCGGTCCCACAGGGTCCGGTAAATCCGTACTGCTGGAAACAATCGCCGGGCTGGTTCCGATTTCTTCCGGCTCCATTAAAATTTCCGGCAATGAAATTGCCCATCTACCCCCGGAAAAACGGGGACTGTCCATTGTCTATCAGGATTACGCCCTTTTCCCGCACCTGAGCGTGATGGAAAACATCACTTTCGGTGCAAAATACCAAGGAATCAACGAAGCTAAGGCTGTACGCAAAGCTGCCGAACTTGCTGAGAAGCTCAATATTTCCCACCTACTCACCCGCACCCCCCGCCATCTTTCCGGTGGTGAACGGCAACGCGCTGCTATTGCCCGCGCCTTGCTGGTAGATCCGGCAGTGCTGCTGCTTGATGAACCGCTTTCCGCACTGGACCCTGCTTTCCGGCAGGAGGTACAGGACCTGCTCAAAGACCTGCACCGCGAAACAGGGATAACTTTTGTAATGGTCACCCACGATTTTGACGAAGCACTTTATCTTTCCACCAACGGAGCTATCATCAGGAACGGGGAACTTATCCGCAAAGGAAAAATAAGGGATATTTTCAACTCTCCCGGCTCTGAATTCGTGGCCGGATTCGTGGGCATGAGCAACATATATCTCTGCACTCCCATGAAGGAGTGCGTAAAGCTGGGCAATTTGAAATTAGAATGTACAATGGAGAAGAAGGGATCTGAAACAAGGCTGGCCTTCAGGCCGGAAGAAGTACTGCTGGGCAGCGAAATAAGTAAACGCAACGGACAGAACAGCTTTTACGCCACCATCAAAGGTATTACTGCCGGTGGTTTCCACGCACGGGTTACACTGGATTATAACGGCATGGATATTTACGCCCTTGTGCCCCGCAAGATGATTGGTAACGGTGAGCTTGAGCCGGGCTTACCCATAAAAGTTGCCATCCCGGAACAAAGTCTGCACTTGTTTTAATGCTGAGAACGCAAATTCCCGATCAAGACTTTAATATTACTGAAATTTAAAAGCAGGTACACGGCAAGCAGGACCGCAACCGACACTTCACGATTAAGTTCGTTAAAATTGAAAATCTGGTAAGTACCCACCAACAGCAACTGTAAGCAGATAAAGAATTTTTGTTTGCGATCCAGCCAGCTGATGCCGAAAAACTTGCGACACTGGAAATAGCGCAACAGGTTGATCAACACATTTGAAAGACAAAAAGCCAGCCCGGCTCCGCTAACCCCAAGGCTGTTGTAAAGCAGCAGACATAATCCCGCGTTAAGGATGAGTCCGGCCACAGTGTTGAAGACTTCCAGCTTTGACTTACCGGAAAGAATCAGCAGGTAGCCCACCGGACCTGTATAACAATTACAAATCTGCCCAAGCAACATCCAGAGCAGGCATGCTGTTCCGGCACTGTACTGCGCACCGAAAAAAAACATGATCATATCCGCATACACAGCCACCCCGGCCAGCAGGATAAACGAAAAAAAAGTCAATGCATGAGTGACATCACGGTAGAGGTTACGGATGGAATCGTTATTGTCACAGGCATAGGCTGTGGAAATCTGCGGGGCATAAACACTGTTGAAAGTATAGAGCAGAATGGAAATGGACACTGCAACTTTCATCGCTGCGACAAAAAGAGCAGCTTCCACAACCGAACCGACTGCACCGAGAATGAGCGTATTTATCCAGATCAACGAAGTCTGGGAAAAAGCAATAATCAAAAGCGGAATGGAATAAACAAGTATTTCCCGCACACCCAATGAACTGTGCAGGCCAATGGAAAATTTCAAACCGTAATCCCTGCGCGTACTCATAAATGCGTACAAAAATGACACAATATAAAGTGAGGTCACAGCCGCCAAAAAACCAAGCACGCTGAATTCGACCACAAAGGCTAAACCGGAAAGAACCAGCATCCCCAGTGGGATTATCAGGTTTTCCACCAATGTAATCCCGGACATATCACCGAGACTCTGGCGAACCATGATGTTGATTCTGGTCAGGCTCCAGAAAAAAATTATGGGAGAAGCATAAAAAACGTACGCCCACTTTGACACATCTTTGAAGACCAATCCGGCCACAGGTTTGGCAAAAACCATGACCGCCACGCACAGCAGCAAGGCAAAGCTCCCCACAATCAACTGTGAAATAGTCCACATAGATGAAAGATTGCCGTCATCCTCACTCTTTAGCTGGGGGATAAAACGCAAACAGCCATTCCCAATACCCAGCTGGGCTAAATTTGCGCAAAGAAAGGCAAAGGTATAGCCGATGAAAAAAAGCCCGGAACCGTAAGCCCCGTACTTTTTAGCCAACACCCATGCCAGCAGCAAGCCGCCCACGCCCTTAACTCCCTTGGCAGTAAAGACGAGAACCAGCTTCTTCAGATTGGAATGATCACTGCTCAAACCGTCTTTCCTTCAACTTGCGGAGGAGACTCCGGTCAATAAAGGCATAATAAAAAAAATTGCGCACCTTAAGCCAAAGCCAATGCACAGCCTGCCCAAGAATCAGCCCGGCACTTTCCGTAAACGGCACATTGCTCGGCGCATATAGTTCGTATCCATTTTCTAAAAGTTCACGAGCGCAGATCAACTCGTAAAGCTGAATTTGTGCTGGGCTTAAAATATCTTTCCACTTCACGGCTATTTTTCGATCAGGGTCCCGGCCCACGTTTTCATGCAGATGCTTTTGTTTTTTACCAATCAGTTGATAGTAATCCTGCTGGGTATAGGTAATCTCTTTACCAGTTGGACTGACACCCAACACACCAAGCAAGCGCGTAACAGCACCTTCAGAATCAGCAAGTAGATCCTCAAAACGCAACCGGATCAGCGATTGCCCTTTAAGCCTGCCCAGCATTCTCTTCCAATCAAAAGCGGCCTGAAAAATATTATTGGACATCTTCATCCCGGTCACTGAAACCATATCCAGCTTGGAATTGAAAACCGCCCGCCCGTCCCGGAGCAAGAAAATAAACTGCGAATCGGGATATATTTTCCTCAGCATATCCAAATGGAAATCATAGCGCGCCCCTTTAATAACCAGTACTTCCGGTCCGCTCTCGCCGCGAATCTTGAGGTATTCCCCAAACACGGTATCAAATACAGCTCGGTAGGTTAACTGGTCCAGCCTATTCAAGCGGCTACGCAAGATATCCCGATCAACATTCCATTCACGAAAACGGGGTTCGGAATAAAGAAGATCCAGCACTCCATTCACAGTCATGGACTTTTCATCCCGGAAATTTTCCAGCACAAGGGAAATAAAAAGGCTTTCCTGTGCCACCACAACCCCGGCATGGCGGTTCAGTAGAGAGGAAAGTAGAGTTGAGCCGGACCTGCTGTCATAAATTATGAATGCATGGATCATAGTTTCAGCACCTCAAGCTTTGAAAAATCAATCCTGTACCTGCCGCTGCGGCATTTGACCTCAATAATATCTCCCGCGACTGAATTTCCAAACAAAGATGGATCAGTACCCCCTTCAACAGTCCGGCCCACAGCAGTATACATAGTTGAAGGGGAAGAAGTTTTACGCTCAGCCTGATAAAGCATCCCTGAACGGGGAATTTTCTTGCCCATAAAACGCAATAATCCCGCATACCGCTTGAAGGATGTCCTGAAACCATCCCCATGAAAATTTAATGCATACCCGCTATCCCGTTCGATACAGACTTTCCCCTTACCTGCATTTCTAAGCAGACGAGCCTTGCGGTAGAGATGTATGGGATAATAAATGCTGGTGCTGCCGGAAGGAACAATCCGGTCACGCACAAAAACATCCTCGCCGCCGACAACCACAATTGTCCGCTTCCAGGAATTGGGACGTACTGAAACCGGGTAATATCCGGCAAGCTCAGCCTCTACAGCCTGAAAGCCTTCACCACTCACAAAACGCGGTTCGGGAGTAGCCCCCTTACCCTTCTTATAATCATAAAGATTAAAAACGTCGGTACCTTCTCCCAATTGACCAATTTTATTAAAGACCGGAAGATTATGATTGAGTGAAAATTTCTTAAGCAGGAATCCATCATCGTTGACCAATGAACGCTTGCCCAACCAAAGGCCGAAATGTCCGGCATCCGGGTGAATATGTGATCCGGTGTAAATTTTCTTGGACTGGGCATGAAATCCCTGCGGCGGACCGCATTTGAAAAAAACAAGCGAAGCATCATCCTGCCATGATGAACGAGTCAGCAGAATTCCGAGATTTCCGAACCATGCGTGTAGCGGCAATCCTTGCGGGTCCTGCGGCTGCACTTCAGGATCATACCAGATATAGTCCTGCCAAAGCACAGTGCTCATACGTCTCTTGCGCTCGACCTCCGCGGCAAGCCACTGGGCACGACCATCCTTGAAAATTCGGGCCAGACAACGCAGGGTCGCGCCCGGACCGTAAAAGTCCACCATGGGAGAATCAGCAAAATCCACATTGTATTTAAAACCGGGCAGGGAAGCATAAAGCCGAAACTTTGCGGTATTACGTAAAAATCCGCTGGAACGGACCATCTCCAGCCCCTGTGCCGGAGCCATGGCCATATAATAATTAAGCAGCCACAATGCCCCGTAACTCCAATAACCGATACCTTCATGGGAGGCACCGTCCGGGGAAAGCAAAGGCAGAACCTGCTTGAAATTATCCGCAGCGGTCTTCAGCCACCTTGTGGCCCGACGATCTTCTCCATAGAGCGCAATACCAGCCACAGCCAGCGCACCGGAATTCACGTAATTATGGTTCTGGAGCAACCCGCGGGACTGTGCCCACCAAAGCCGTTTGGTACGGATAATCTCATCCAGAATTTCCGCATGCTCGATAATGGCATCCCTGACCATCAACCGCAGGGCCGAGGAAAGGTCATCGTAAAACCAGTCATAAACGAGAGACAGTGCAAAAATGGAATGTGCAGCCCCGATATCTTCGTTGCTTGCCCAGCGGGGCGAAATACAAAAGGTCCGTAAAAGATCCTGCACAGTGACAAATGCAGAAGGGTCGCCTTTAATTAAATGGTAAAAAGCAAGATCAACCAACCCGTCAGCCGGGCGGCGCAAAGTTTCATCATTATAGCGCAAAAGGTTGGCAGGTGCCCGGCTGCCTACAAGTCCGCGACCACGTTTGCGGATAATACGCAGAAAATCAGAATAAGGTTTTTCATCTTTCAGGGAGCGTAATTCTTCAAGGCGGGATTCATTAAAATAAAGTCTGGGACGGGATTTGAAAACAGAATAATCAGGATCAGCCGCGCAACACGGTGTAGTCCATATTGCCGAGAACAAAACAACTATTGCGACAACCGTTCCCAGCCGCATGTAAACCCCTTTGCTTATTTAGCGGTAACACGCTTAAGTTTCTTAATTATCTTCACCAAAGTACGTTTTACAATTCCCACAGAGGACTCAAGACTGGTTACCCTCTTCTCCAATTCTTCCACATATAATCCAAGATCTTCATCTTTATAACGCTCAGAACGTTCAGGGACAGTCAAGAGTCCATCACTGATCCTCTCCTGAGCAAACGTCTCCACCACTTCGGCTGTAACGGGTCTGATATCGTCAGCAAAACCAAAAATTAAAGCCCCTTCGCAAATCACATTTATATTACGCGGAATGCCATGGGAATACTCGTTGATCTTCGCAACAGCTCCCTCGGTAAAAATTGCAAACGGATCTTCAGCCCCGCCCTGTCTTAAACGGTAATAAACATATTCCTGAACTTCCTGCTCCCGCAGACGTGAAAGGTGGGCACTGACCACAATCCGTTGCACAATCTGACTATAGCGGGCCTTGCGTAAACGGTCGCGAAAGCCGGACTGCCCGACCATAAGGATAGAAATAAGATTATCCTTACCGGCCTGCAAATTGGAGATCATGCGCACCTGTTCAAGAGCACCGTCGCTCAAATTCTGGGCTTCATCCAAAATAAGCAGGACCTTTTTTTCACCTTTAGTATAAATCTTAAGCAGATGTTCCTGCAAAGCATCGAGACAAGAAGCAGGGGTAGGATTCTCAGGCATTTCAGCCTCAAGTTCAGTAAGAATCATTTCCACGATATGATCACTGCCCACTGAACTATTAAAGATAACCCCGACAATGGTATCCTCGCTGTACTCCATCACCAGCTTATAAATAATTGAGGTCTTACCGGTACCCGCATCCCCGGTCAGCAGAATCAGGCTATCCCCGTTCATCAGCCCGTAATCAATATGGGTGATTGCCTGCTGATGCCACGGACTAAGATAGAAATATTCCGGGTCGGGGAGGATATTAAAAGGCTTTTCTTTTAAACCGTAAAATTCAAGATACATTAGCCACCGCCTCAGCTGACAACATTCAAGCTTTCCCTTTCTGTCTTATTTAAAACAACACCAATAATATTACGACCTTCCAGCAGATTAAGAGCCTTTTGGACATATTCACGTGAAGTTTTACCTGCTTCCACAACAAAAATAATTCCATCAACATAACTTGAAAAAACCAATGCGTCAGGAGCGTGCAGAAGATCCGGACAATCAAATATAACATAACGGTCCGGATAACGGTCCTTCATTTCTGTAATTAACTCCTGCAACTTTGGCGAACCGAGAATTTCGGTTGAACCCCTGATGGGTTCTCCGGCAGGGAGAAAAGAAAGCTTGTTTATCCCCGGCTTTATAAGCAGATCAGAAACAGGAATATCATGGAGAAGATGATCGGTCAGCCCCTTTTCCACTTCAATCCCCAGATACTTATGGATGCTGGGGTTACGCATGTCAGTATCCACCAGCAACGCAAACTGATCCACTTCACGGGCAATACTTATGGCAAGATTGATGGAAGTAATGGTTTTTCCTTCTCCGGGCATGGCACTGGTAACCATCAGTACATTATGCATGCTTTTTCTGGTACGATGAAAAATCTGGGTCCGCAGCAGGTTATATATATCGGTAAAAGAAGCATTACTGTGTTTGGTAAGAATTCTGTTCTTTGCAAGTTCCAACTCATCCAAAACAATGTCATCGCTGTAAAATGACGCGGGAATACTACAACTTTGCACGGAATCATCGTTATCACTAAGCTCGCAGGAGTCTGGTTCAGAGACAGGGGCAGTAGGCGGCCTATCCGAAGCAGCAGCTTCAACATGAGGATCCTCACTATCTGCTACGACCTGATCTTCCTGGAGAATTCGGTTGCGTCTTGCTTTTTCAACAGCCTTGAGCAATTTGCTCATGATGACTCCCTGTACCTTTAAAAATTCAGGATAACCTTGCGAATCACTTTTACCGCAATAATATCAAGCGGCATAAAGAAAATATGTACCGCTGCCACGGTAACAACCATCAAAGAAAGAACCGTCAACACCATACTCCACTTCCGGCGCACAATAGCCCGTGCCTCAAGCTCAGTCTGCCAATAGGGAACAATAGCCAGCACGGGATATTTAATAATGGCGGAAAGTTCTTCCGGCCTACGTATGGAACGGTCCATGAATTCCAGAACCGTCCCGGTTCCCGCGCCAATCCCTAATGAAAGTACAAAACCGACAAGAATCAAAGCCAGCCGGTTAGGACGGATAGGCTTTTCAGGGACAATAGGCGGATCAATCAGGGTAAACCGCTCCGCAAGCTGACTCTGTTCCAAACCTTTGGCCTCACGGGCGGCCAAAAGTCTGGTATTAATATCCTGATACTTTAGCTGGGCATTATCATAATCACGCAGCAGAATTTTATATTCCTGCTCCACCTGCGGAGTGCTGACAACCCTGCGCTGGTAGGCCGCATATTTATTGCTCAATTCCTGAAAATTACGCTCCGCCTCGGCAATCTCAAGTTCGGTGGAAGCAATCTGGGTTTCAATCTGAATATATCCCGGATTATCCGGTATATCCGATGCAGAATCAAACATACTTTCCTGCAAAGCCGCTTCCTCAAGACTCTCATTCAGGGAATCAATCTGCCTGAGAAGCATGATCACTTCAGGATGTTTATCCGAATATCGCTTGAGCAGGATGGACAATTCCTGTTCTTTATTCTTGATTTCCCGATTGAGGGCATCAATATTGTCCGCAGCATCAACGTCTTTCTCAAGTGCGTCTATCTGCTTTTTCATAGCCAGTATATCAGGATGCCGCGAAGAATAACGGGATTGCAGGGTAAGATATTCCCGGCGCAACTTTTCCAGATCTTCCCTTGCTGTGGGAAAGCGGGTCCCGTCATTCGCAACAATACGCAAGTGCGGATCAATGCTGGCCCGCTGGCCTTCAAGATAAACCTTGCGATTCTTAAGTGAAGCAATCTGCTCCTGAACCTGATCAAGCTCGCGCTGCAACCTCTCCATGGAATTCATGTTATGAACCAGTAATTCCGGAAGTTCATTGACGTGTTCTTCTTTGAAAATGGCGATGCTGGATTCAAGTTCCAAAATTTCGGAACGCAACTCAGCTAGCTGCAATTCAAGAAATTCAAAAGTGGATTTAGCTTTTTCTTCCCTCTCCTTCAGGTTTTCCTTCAGGTAAAGAGACGTAAGCACGTTTGCAACCTGCGCTACTTTCTGCGGACTGCGTCCTTCATATGAAAGGGTAAATGCCACAGTGGCTGTCCCCGGACGGCCGGAATACTGGTTGGTGACATCTGCGGTAATAGGCTCCAACTGAATATCTTCACGCATCTTGGTGATGATTTCCTCAGTTGTATATTTACCGACGAGATTGGGATACAACTCAAATTCTTTAATAATATTAAGCAAGTTACCGTGACTGAGAACAATCTGAGAAATAGACTGCAATCTTTCTTCAACAAACCCGGTAACTGTAGTCTGCACCAGCTCCTGCGGAATATCCTGATCCTCAATCAGAATAGTTGCCGTGGATTTATAGACCGGGGCAAGCACAAAAGCCAGAATCACGATCAACGTAAAGATCGCTCCCGCCGGAAGAAGAAACTGGAATTTCCTGCGTTTTAATACATCCAGATAATATGCAATATCCGAGCTTTCCTGCATATGCCCGCTCCCCTAATTTATCTCAGTCGGAAAAGAGTAAGACAATCCGACCCAGCTCCTGAACCTTTCATTATTAGAACCACTGATCTCGTTATGCGACCAATTAACACTCATACCGCAATATGCCTTCCAGTCCTCTTCAAAAACCCAGTTCACAATCGCCTGAGAGAAGATACCCTTGGCTTTATGTTTGCTTCCGCCACTCTTTCCGTCAGACTCATTCATCCAGTATGTGTTTATATTGTCCAAGGTTAAATATTCAGAAAACTTATAGCGAAAAAACAACTCCGCCTGGTCATAAATTTCATTCTCACCATATCGTCCGGGACGGACAGTCCTTTCAATGGCCGGAACAACGCTGAAAACTTCCTGACGATATCCCAACTCAAACCGGAACTGATAGATGAAGTTAATATCATCTCCTTTTGTTGTTTGGCTTGAATAATTGGAAAAAGTCAATCCCGGACCACCCTTGAAAGAAAGTTTCAACGCTTCTGTAAACTGGTGGTCAATGCCCAGCACCGCCTGAAACGAAGTCTGGTCACTCCTGAAATCATCCATTTCGCGGCTGAAATGGGTAAAGGTATTCATCTCACCCAAATACAAAGTAGTCCGCTCATTATCTAATGCATGTCCCCACATAAAATTTAAAACATTAGTAATATAGTCAGAATCAGCTTTACGCTCATAGTCTGTTTTATCAATGTAATTGGTGATCGTAAGATTATCCCTTTCGCCCATTCGCCAATTAATTGTAGGAGTTAAAGATGTTTTCAATATAATTGAGGGATCAAGATCCACACCGCCTGCTTCATATGTATTCTGATCGAGGTTATGATAACGCTTGTGGACAAGTTCAAGCCCACCTTCCAGGCTGGGAGCAAACTGGTATTTACCGGAAAGCTGTACATTGTAATCATACCTGTCCAATTCACTATGATTAAGATAATCGCGATACAAAAACTCACCCCTGAAATTAAACTTGAAATCCTCGTCAAGGATGTCCAATTTCAAGGCCGGAGTAATTTCAGTAACCATATCAGCAAACTTTTTGTAATCCACATTACTGTCATACATCTCACGCAAACGAAGGGTAGGCTTAATCTTAACCACCTTGCCGGAAAGACCTGCCGCACGCTTGGGTGTGGTAAAAAAACTATCATCACCGGAAGCTATAGCCTCCTTCTCACGGGCATTTTCAGAAGGGACAAGTGATACGGACGGAGCCTCAATGCGCTCCTGAGCTTCAGCCCTTTCTTCCTTCAGGGAACTTCCGGCAAATTCAGTCGAGACAGAATCAGACTGTCTCTCCGCTACCGACACATTTTCCGCTGAAAGCAGAGTAGGCTCCCCTGCTTGAATACTCATCGCTGACACGGGAACAGCGGCTTCGCGCTTACGCACAACATCATCAGTAACAGAAGCTCTGAACTCTGTGCCACCATCTTGAACAGGTTCAAAAGGCTCAGCCTTCAATGTCACCTCATTAACAGGACGCTTAAGGTCGGCCACAAAAATTGCCGATCCTGTCTCCGCCTTGCCGGACCAACTTTCAAGGGGTTGAATCACAGGAATCCGCACCCGCCAGGAGACACCGCCTTCTCCTGCGAGAACAACGCAGACCGGCACCAGCACAAGGCTGAATGCCGCAGCGCGTAAGATTCTGCGAAACGATCCTGACATCCGACTCCCCTGTTAAACACGATTAGAGCAAGCATATTCTAAGGCACGATAACGGTATCGCCGTGTTTTAAAAGAATATTCTGCTTCAAATTCTCACCCTCAGCTAATTCGTCATAGTCAAAGTGAAAAACCATTTGGGAACCGTCCTTATTCCTGCGAACAACAAGAATATTGCCGCTCTCCGCAAAAGGACTCAAGCCCCCGGACATTGCCAGAGCCTGAACTACAGTTATATCCTGCCCCATCACGAGGACCTTGGGATTATTCACTTTTCCCATGACATAAACCTTGGGAGCCTCAACCTTGCGCAAAATAACTGTTACCGGGGCATCGGGAACAAACTCGGCAATACGTTTTTTAACCTTCTCGCGCAGTTCATTCACAGTCAGCCCCCCGGCCTTCAAATCCCCGGCAAGAGGAAACGATACACCGCCATCCGGCCTGACAACAACTTCTCTGGCAAGCTCTTCATCCCCCCAGACCGAAATTTCAACAACATCTTCAGGGCCAAGCCTGTATTCATCATTTACAGTCAATTGGGCAGAGACTCCCAGAGGGGACAATGCAAAAAAAGCGGCAAGAAGACATAAAGCAAAGAATTTCAAGCTGTTCACAACTCCTCCTCATAAAACACAAAATGCTTATTTAATGAATTTAGACCGTTAGGTCATTTTTCGGACATGAGTATTTACTGTCGCCAGGCAAACTTATAGACGGTCTTCAAAATAACCTTCAAATCCATAAGCACTGACCAGTTCTGCAAATATTCAATATCAAAGGATATGCGTTTTTTCATATCCTCATCACTTTTAATCTCACCTCTATAACCGTTTACCTGCGCCAGTCCGGTTATCCCCGGCTTGGATATATGGCGGAGCATGTATCCGGGAATATGCTTGCGGTAATCTTCATTCATTTTAACCGCATGCGGGCGTGGCCCGACAATGGACATGGACCCGGCAAGTACATTTAAAAATTGTGGAAGTTCGTCAAGACTGTTTTTACGCAGAAACATTCCGAACCGGGTAATACGAGGATCACTATCCGTAGCCGGGGTAAAGGTATAACCGTTTTCCAGCACCTTCATGGTTCTAAACTTATATATCTGGAAAGGCTCACCTTCTAACCCGTAACGCCATTGCTTAAAAAAGACAGGCCCCTTTGAGGTCATTTTTATACCCAACGCAATAAAGAGCATAAAAGGTGAAATTAAAAATAAAATCAAACCAGAGACGATCAAATCCTCCATACGCTTCACAAATCCGTTCATCCCTTCAAAAGGAGACGTCCGCAGCACAATTGCAGTCTGTCCGGCCACATGGGCCACATCACCACCCATCAGATGCTTAAAAATGGACATATCCGGAAAAAAATAAATCTGGGCCGTAGTATCTTCCAGCCCCTGCAAAAGAGTATTGAGCATAGCCTCATCACGCATAGGCAAAGCCACAAAAACAATCTGGATATGATTTTCATTTACATATCGCGGCAAATCTTCCAATGCCCCGGCACACGGCTTTGAATCTTTACAGCCCGAATCAGCAGAATCAAAAAAAGCCATAATCCTGATTCCAGCCCACGGATTATCATTTACCCACTCATCAAGGGCATTACCCAGCTTACCGCACCCGGCCACAACAGCCTTCCTGCTGGCTACATTTTCGATAAAGAAACCGGAAACAACCTTACGGATAAAAACACGCTCAAGACAAAGCACAGCAGGCCACAAAACCATCGCCGCAAGGATGACGCGTCTAGAATAAATACTGGAGACCTTAAAAGCGTACCCAAGAAGCAACAATCCGCCGAAGACTAAAAACACAGCTACAAGTATACGATTACATTCCTGAACAAGATCAGATCCGGCCCAATCCTTATAAACTCCGGCAATGTGAAAAGAAACCAGGGCCAGTGCCGCTGTTACAGCAGCCAAAAGAGCAATATGAGTCGGACGGGAGGAAAAGGAGGCTGGAGAAAGAAGATCATAAAGGGCGAGTAAAATCGCAATACCTGCCCCAACATCCACAATTCTGTGCAACGACTCAAGTATGTGCGGAGAGAGATGTATCTTCCTGTCCATTATTCCTCCTCGCTAAAGAAAAAAAACTAACAAACTAATTCACTAAAATTATAGCAAAAAAAATGGGGGTTGCATAACTATGCAACCCCCATATTTTTTCTTTATAAATTTTTAATGTATTTTTAAATCAAAGCCTTTCAAGCAAATTAACAGCTTCTTTACGCTCAGGAAAATCATCCTTACTTTTCAGAAGCTTATTAAGTATCTTTTTCGCTTCATCATTTTTGCCCTCACGATAGTAAACCAACGCTTTATGAAACAGGGCCGCTGAAAATTCAGGCAAAACCTGCAAAGCTGAGTTCAATACATGCAAAGCCTGCTCATACTCACCATTCAGATAAAGTACATAGCCGAGGGTATCAAGGGCTTCCGGACTCTGGCTGCTTGCTGCAACCCGGGCCAGCTTGAGAGCCTGCCCCATATGATCTCCGCTATCTGAAAACTTGGTTGCCAGCAGATAGGCAAGATTGTTAGCCGCAAGTTGAAATCCGGGATGCTGTTCCAGAAGTTTTGAGTAAACGTCCCTTGATTTATCATACTTCCCGCTCTGCTCGTAAAGAAGACCCAGAATAAACTGCGGTCCGGGACTGACGCTATCTTTCTCCACCTCTTTCTTGAATTTAGCAATACCCTCTTTAAGCTTCTTGTTGCTCACATACAGGTCACCAATGCGCAGATAGGGCAGCATCCATTCCGGCGCAAGGGTGACCGCTCTGGAATAATTGGTCTCAGCTGCCTTGAAATTCCCTCTTGCACTGAAAACACGACCGAGAAGTTCATAAATTCTCGCGTTGTCAGGAAATTTCTGAAGCAGCTTTTCACAAAATTTTGTAGCGGCAGTATATTTATTCTGAAGGATAAATATATCCACTTTCCCCTGAATCGCGGCCAATGAGTCAGGTGCGATCTTAAGGGCAGCGGTATAATGTTTTTCCGCCAGCGAATCCTTACCCTGTGAACGGGCCAGTTCGGCCATTTTCATCTGCCCCACAGGGGAATCAGGAAATTTTTTAGCCAAATCGGAAAAAGTCCGATTGGCAAGGTTCTTGTCACCTTTGATGGCATACACATCACCGATTGCAGCCACAATCTGAATATCATCAGGCCTTTTTTCCCTAAGTCGCTGCAATTCAAGAATAGCCTGATGCCAGTCCTTACGGTCAAGATAAGTATTGATCAGCACTTCCCTTGCCGGAGCATACCCCGGATCAAGAGCTATGGCTTCTTTCAGGTTTTCAATGGCTATACTGGCTTCATCGTTAATCAGATGTGCCCGAGCAAGAAGGACATAAGCTGGCGCACTTTCAGGGTTATCCCTGACCACCTGCCGGAATTCTGAAACAGCCATATTGCCACGCCCTTCAAAAAGATAAATTTGACCGCGCAAATAATGGGCCTCAGCATCCTTAGGGTTCAATTCAATTACATTATCCAGCTGTTCAATAGCCTTTTTCGGCTCATTCATATCCAAGAACATGGTAGCCAACTGCTTACGGTAAACAACATGATCGGCACTCTCGGCCCCTTCCGGGTCGAGAGCCACACCATCCAATAAAATCTTCACTGCTTCTTCCTGCCGCCCCTGCGACATGAAAAGCCCCGCAAGAGAACTCCTTATGGGCAATGAAGTTTCATCAAGGGCCAATCCTTCCTTAAGAATCTTTTCGGTTTCAACAAATTTTTTCTGAGAATTAAGAACCCTTGAATATAGAACCCTGTACTCCGCTTCCTCGGGATGTTTACGCACAACTTCGGCCATTAACTCCGAGGCTTTGGCAACATCTCCCATAGAGGAATAAAATTCTGCTGCAAAAACATCGGTCCGGGGATCTCCGCTGCTGTTTTGCAAAAGCTTGTCCACATACTCCAAAGCCTTTTCAGTTTGTTTATTGCTGCGGTAAAACGCAACAATCTTCATCATCAAAGAATTGTCACGAGGAAGACGGCTAAGCCCCTCAAGCAAGGCTCCCTCTGCCTTTTTCAATTTATCCTGCCGAGCATAAATACTGCTCCTGGAAAGATATACATCAGGGTTCCCCGGATCCTCATTCAAGGCGATTTCAAGCATTTTTTCTGCTTCGACAAACTTCCTGTTTTCAGCAAGAACAGAAGCAAGCACCAACCGAGCCTCAATATTAGAAGCGTCCAGATTAAGGGCCTTACGGGCCACATCCCCGGCATCATCATATTCGCGGGCCAGCAGATAAAGTTTGCTCAGCTCCACCTTTGCATCCACCAGAGCGGGATCAAGATCAGTAGCATACCTGAAGTTGATAAACGCTCCTTGAAAATTGCCTTTTTCCAAAGCTATTTTTYCAAGCAGAAGACGGCATGGCGCACATTCGGGAKCAATGGRAAGAGCATTTTTTATTTCAAGCCCGGCTTCGACGTACAGTCCTTTATTGTAGTACTCTACAGCCTTCTGGTAAAAATCGTCACGCCGCTTTTCACAGCCGCCTAGTAGGCAGATAGATATAATTATCAGGAACACTGCAAGAAAATTCTTTCGCATTGATTTCCCCGTATTTATAAATTCAATTCAGAGACTCTATTCAGGAATATAAGGTTTGAGCCTTGTTGAAAAGTTTTTAATGAAATTATCTAAAACCTTCTGACCATGTTCAACGCTTTCGCCATCCTCCAGCAGCAACTCAACCCGGACGAGAGAACCGTCCGTCCGCTGCCGGGTAACGGAATCAACAGCCAGATAAACCTTATTCATATATTCATCAGTTATCACTCTGCCCCGCTGCTGAAACCAGTAAAATGCCAGCAACCTCTGCCCCGGCTTATCAAGAAGCAGCCTGCGGACTTTGAATGGTCGGCCTGATTGCGGATCAGCAGGAAGATCACGGGAGGAAGCAAGACTCCAACCACCACCGCCCAGCAGACAACTGACCGGGTTATGGGCTGCCCGCTGCGGTTCCTGATAATCATAGTAGGTAACCAGAACCAGTATGTCGCGCCCTGACTGTTTGCCGCTGAAAACACCGGCAAGATAATCATCAGAGCCAAGCGACCTAAGAACATTCTCATCATAATATTCTCTTTTCCCGCTATAATCACCGATCTGCAAAGGAAAATGATCAAAACTTATCCGCTCCGGAACAACCCTGCCGGTAAGCAGATATTGATTTCCGGCAAAAAACAGCCCCAAAACCGCAGCCATTATAAAAATATGCAAAGCTCTCCCGGTGGGGGGGCCATAATATCCGGGCCGGGAATCCGCCCGCTGCTCCGCCTTTCTACCGCCCAACAGATTCAGCAGCAGACTCCATGTGGCAAGCACAACAATTGAAAGCAGGTAAATCACAATACCGGAAGCATCGTGAAAAAAACTCTCAGCTGTCTCCACGGAAACATTGCGGGCCAGATAGCCCACAATTGCAATGCGCAATGCATTAGTAAAAATAGCAGTGGGCACGGTGGACAGGATAACTAAAACCCGCTGCCATGTGCGGGAATTAAACCAGTAGCCCATAAGAATACCCAGAAGAATCGTGGGAAAGACATAACGCAAGCCGCTGCATGCATCAACGACATGGAGCTGAATAACCCCCAGATCAATGACATTACCTTCCCTGAATACAGGAATATCAATGAACTGCATTATGCGCACAGAAATATCGGATGAAATAAGGCGTAACTCAAAAGTAAGTGTACGGTTGATAAAAGGCGGCGGCGGCACGGCAAACGCAAGCACAAGCAAAGGAAAGAAAAAGGCTTTCATAGACCGCCAGCCGTAAACAAAAAGGACCAGCGCGACTACACACAGCCACATGGAAACAAAAACCAACGCGTCCACAGCCGCGGCCTTCCCCAGAAAAAACAATAAACCGCCCAGCAACAGGACAAGGTAACCGGAGCCGGACGAAGGGGTAAGGACCTTTGGAAGTAAATCTTTGCGTTGCCAAGCCACATATATGGCAAGTGGGACGACCAGCCAGCAATATGAATAATCGTCTGTATTCCACCGTCTTAAAAGAGGAGGAAAAGAATCCCAGTACAACGCGACCCATGCTGCCACAACGGAAATAAAAGATAGAACAGCTGCCACTTATAATTCTCCCCGGAGCAAGAAATTCCGCAAGACCTACAAAACAACTAGATACAAAAAGAAGTAACAGAAAAATAGCTGATCAGGAATATCAAACCTGCTGAAATAAAAAACTTAGTAAAATTTTCTCTACAACAACAATTACCGCCGATTCGAATTTATAAACGTCCCCTGCCTTCAATTATCCGGTCGGCTTCATCTTTCACAGCTTCCAATTTCTGCTGCCTGCGGACTTTATGTTCCGGCAGTTCAATATAAGCCAGCACGGCATAGAACATCTGCCCCAGCCCGAAACGGGTCACATAACTGTTGCTGACAAAGTTCATGAAGGTAACGGTCAAAAACAGGGCAAGAAAGACATACCGCTCCTTGCCCTCAAGTAATCGTATTTTTTGGAAAAGGCAGAATTGAAAAGCTACAAACAGAAAAAAACCGATAATCCCTGTCTGGGTAAGCACATCGAGAAAGTCATTATGGCTGTTCCACATATCACCGACCTGTTTTCTCGACTTGATATGGGTGCTGATGTTCCCGACACCTACCCCGGCCAGGATACCGTCCAACGGCTGAGCAGCAAATTCCTCAATATTATGCATCCATATGGTGGGCCGTCCCGAACCGAACTGTGATTTATCCGGGCCTTTGGCGGCATCAACCATATCAAAGAAAATAGTATATAATACAGCGGCGGAAAGCACCAGTAGCACTCCCATTATCCCGGTAAGAAGAGCCAGAAGTTTCTTATTACCCCTGAACAGATAGTAGTACACAAAACAGATAAAACCCAAAAAGCAGGTCCGCACATAACTTTTATAAAGACAGTAAAGGGCGAATATACTTATCATTAATGAAAAAACAAAAAACAGCCTTTGTTTAGGCAATGGGACAAGATCCTCGTATTTTGCGCAGATAACCGCATAAATAACAAGAAGCATGAGATACAATGACATGCAATGCCCAAGATTATGGGGATTAGTATACACACCGCAGAAACGGGCAAGGTTATTCCAGAATAATACAGTATACAACCCTTTCCCCTGCACAATAAGAAAGGTACTGCCAAGGATAGGAATAGCATATCCGATAAGCATGAACTTTATAAAGCGGGAATAATCCTTAATACTGGTAATAACATTCTTCAGTACAAAATAAGTAATAAATGGAAGAACAAATTTTGCTGCATCTTTAATGTGGGAGCGGTCAAAATAAAGCAGGTAAATAAACAGAACCCAGATCACAAATGAAAACAGAAAAAAATCAACAATGGATATATTTACCGTCTTTGCAGCAATAGCACGCAGAATAAAAGCAATGATCAAAATCCCGGTAGCAAAAATAGCAAAGACCTCGGTAACATTAAGACCGAAGACCAACCATCCGATATCCACAAACATGACCGGACGGAAAAAAAAGAACATGAACAATAATGTAGTCATGCTACTCCACCGTTTTGCATTTGAGAATTCAGCAGTTCATAAAAAGCCAGAATTTTTTCAGTAACTGTGCGGGAATCAAAATGTTCACGGGCATAGCTTCGGGCAAATTCAGACATTCCCCCCCTTAGACCGGGGTCATCAATCAACCCGGAAACAGCCCCGGCTATAGCCTCGGCACTTACCTCATCGAGAAGCACAGCAGTTTGCCCCGGCTTTACGACATCCTTAATGCCCCCCACACCTGTGACCACAGGCACAAGACCGACAGACATAGCCTCCAACAACGAAACCGGACACCCCTCCGATTTGGACGGAAGCAAAAAAACACACGATTGTGCCAAGGTACTGCTTTTTGCCTCATCACGAATATAGCCGGGAAAAAATGCATTTTTAAGTTTAAGGGAGGCACTCTTTTCCATCAGCCGTTCCCGCTCGGGTCCATCTCCGGCCATAACTAATTTCAGACCTTCATACTTACCGCTCAACAAAGAAAAAGCCTCAAGCAATTCATCTGCGCCCTTACCTTTGATCATACGGGAGAGAAACAGCAGTGATTTTCCATCATCTTTACATGAACAGGAATCAGGGACACTCCCCATGTCCACCATGGTACTGACAACCTGCACCTTGGAGCGATCAATTCCTGCACGGCTCAAGCTTTCCCTGAACTCTTCAGACAATACAACCACCATTCCGGCCCTATTCAAAATCAGGCGAAATATTCGCGAAAAAACAGTCCCGCCGACTATGCGTTCGAAGAACTGCTGATCCCAGCCGTGAAAAAAAACAAGAATCCTGCCCGAATATCCGAACATAAAAAAAACAGTAATAAGCACGGATTCCTTGAGCACAGAGAGAATATTCATGGACGGATTCATATGGATTACATCAAACCGATTAAAACACAGAAACCATGAATAATAAAAATAGTCGGCCAAAATCCTCAAATAACGGATCAATCCAGTCTGATTAAGCCTGCGCCCAAAAGGCACGGCAGTTACATTCACCCTGCCTCTAAGCTCACGCAGCAAAAGTTTCACGGTTTCAACGACTCCGCCCATGTGGCGCAGATCAGTGGAAACAATCAGCAAGCGCATTAATCCTCCATCCTCTTTCGTTTTTTCTTTAAATACACCAGCTAACGCCACTATTCCAGTCAATTATGAATTAAGGCCGATTATGCTCGATCAATATCCCAGTCCCTTCCTCCTGCAACAATTCTTAAACACATTGTAACAACGCAGTAACAACCGACGGCAGATTGAGCGTAGGTTTTTCATACCGTTTATTAGAACAAACTCTCACACGACCAACAAGTTACGCGCTATCATCACCGGGGATACACATGTTACAATTATTAAAGAAAAAAGCTGCCGATTTATACGAGACCGGCGAAGAAAGTTTGAACATTCTGGAAGGACCGGGCATAGGGAGTCTCATTCAGAATGCAGGCCGGCTCAACATACTCTATTTCGCAATTCAGGACTTCCCGACCCTCTCCGCCATGTACGGCCCGGAATGGGCAGACCACCTGGAAGAAAGAATACATTCCACCATAACAGAAGAAGGGAAAACAACACTACAACACAATGATTTTCACATCTTTTCATTCAATGCCGGAGAATTCTTCCTGCTTGACCCCACAGATATAATGAACCGATTCTCTTTGCAGGAACTGGCCTATCAATTCAAGGTAAACACTGAAAATAAGGTAAAAAGCGAGCAGATCGGACGCATCGGAAACACGGTCACCATAAACAGCGGGTACTCATCATTTCATGCCCAGCATTCAAATAACAAACTATGGTCAAACTTTCTTTCATCCATTGGCGAAGCACGTCTTGAAGCCCAGAAGAACGTAGACATATCCAAGCTGGAATTAAGCAATGAATTCAATGAAATCTTAAGCGATTCTGATATCCGCTGCCACTACCAGCCCATTGTGAACCTGAACGATAAATCCATCCACGGCTGGGAGGCCCTTGCAAGAGGGCCGCAAAACTCACCCTTTCGCTCCCCTCTAACCCTTTTCGACATGGCTGAACAACTCGGCAAATTGTTTCAGCTGGAAAAAATATGCCGCGAAGCAGCTATCAGAACATTCGGGGATCACAGCCCCCAGCACAAACTTTTTCTCAACATTCATCCCAGAACTATTGTCGACCCCAATTTCACCACCGGGGAAACAAAAAGGTTGCTGGATAAATGGGGTCTCAAACCCGGAAATATTGTCTTTGAAATTACCGAACGCCACAGCGTAAAGGACTTCAAAACCTTCCGCAAAACATTGGATCATTACCGCAACCAAGGTTATCTGGTTGCCATAGATGATGCCGGAACAGGTTATTCCGGCCTGACTTCCATTGCTGAAATCAAACCCGATTACATCAAAATGGACAAATCATTTGTCAAGAATATTGAAACCAACCAAGTCAACCGGGCTTTGATCGACACTTTCACCGACTTTGCGGAAAAAATCGGCGGCAAGCTGATCGTGGAAGGAGTGGAAACACAGGCACAAGCCCTGACACTGATCGACATGGGCGTACATCTGGGTCAGGGATATTTTTTTGCCCGGCCACAAAGAAATAAACCACAACTCAGTGCGGAATCTCTGACCCTGCGCCGGACCTCCGATCTAATTGCTAATACCGTAACATATGGAATTCCGGTAAAAAATCTGGTCAACAAAGTTGAGTCAGTTGAATCAGACATTCCGGTTCCCATGGTGCAGCAGATATTCAAGGAAACCAACACGCTGAACAGCATCGTGGTAGTAAAGAACAACTTTCCCTGCGGACTGGTCATGGAATACAACCTGAACAAACACCTTTCCGGCAAATACGGAGTTGCCCTCTACTCCAACAAACCCATAGCATCGGTAATGGATGACGGACCACTAATTGTAGACCTTGAAACCACAGTGGAAAAAGTTTCACAGCAGGCCATGGCCCGAGCCAGAAAACAAGCCTACGATGATGTAATTGTCACCTGGAAAGGACAGCTCATGGGTACGGTTTCAGTGCAGCGTCTTCTCGACACACTGGCCCACGCACAAGTGGAAATGGCTAAAGGAACAAACCCGCTCAGCGGTCTGCCCGGTAATCTCGACATTGAAAAAGAAATCGACCGGCGCATGAAGGCGAAAGAAAAGTACAGCATAATTTACGCTGATCTGGATAATTTCAAAGTCTACAACGACACCTACGGCTTCAAAAACGGGGACAAAATAATCCTTCAAATCAGCAAAATCATCTCATGGGCCGGCAAAAGACATGGAGCCAGCGGTGATTTCGTAGGCCATATCGGCGGGGATGATTTTGTTATGGTTACTGACCCCTCAAAAGCTGAACGCATCTGCAAGTCCATAACCCGTATATTCAAACGTCTGGTCAAGAACAACTACAATGAAACTGATGCGGGTAACGGCTGGATGGAAGGCAAAGGACGCGACGGCTCCATCTCCAGATTTCCACTGGTCTCAGTGTCCCTTGCAATCCTCGATTGTGAACCGGACCAGAATCTCATGGAAATAGGCGAACAGGCCGCATCTCTAAAAAAATGGGCCAAGTCCATCGAAGGCAACTGCTGGGTTCGGGAAAGAAGAAAAAAATAGCAGCAGCATACATGCTATTGCGATTTTTATTTCGGAAACCGTTCTACCACGCTAAATGCGAAGCATACTGAAAGGTTTTGAAAGGGATGGGGTCTGGGGAAGGGAAAACTTTTGCAAAAGTTTTCCCTTCCCCAGCCGCCGGAGGCATCTTAATTAAAATAAATTTTCGTCGAAAATCTGCTTGATACGATGGCGCAGGTTGGTAAACCGCTTGCCTGCGGTCACGTTATTGAGCCCGATATTAAAAGCACGTTTGCTGCCGATAAGCACAGCCAGCTTGCGGGCTCTGGTCAGCCCGGTATAGAGCAGATTGCGCTGCAAAAGCATGTAATGCTGCGAAACAATAGGCATAACCACTGCCGGATATTCGCTGCCCTGCGATTTATGCACACTGACTGCGTATGCGAGAGTCAATTCATCCAGCTCGGAAAGCTCGTAATGCACGATGTTACCGTCAAACTCGGCAGTAAGTTCGTTCTCTTCAGTATTAATATACATGACCCGGCCAAGATCGCCGTTGAATACTTCTTTGTCGTAATTGTTGCGCAGCTGCAAAACACGGTCGCCCACACGATATTCAACAAAACCGCGCTTAAGTCCCTTGCCGTTTCCGGGATTAAGTTTTTCCTGCAACACAGCATTCAACTTCTGGGTACCGACATCCCCTTTATGCATGGGAGTCAGCACCTGCACATCCGTCATGGGATCAAGGCCATACCGTTCAGGAATCCGCTCGCACACTGTCTGCACAATCATTTCCTGCACCTTTTGCGTAGACTCCTGCGGAATCCAGTAGAAGTCTGCCTCAGGTGCATCTGCCGGATGCGGCATGGGGAATTCCCCGTCATTGATGCGGTGAGCATTGACTACGATGTAGCTTTCCTGCGCCTGACGAAAAATATGATTCAGAACCGCACTCTGGACCTGTCCGCTTTGCAGCAAATCGGACAGAACGTTACCCGGCCCAACAGAAGGGAGCTGGTTAACATCACCCACAAAAATTACACGGCAGGTCAAAGGCACAGCGCGAAGCACCGCAAGACAAAGCTGGGCATCGAGCATGGAAGCTTCATCCACCACCAGCACATCGGCCTTGAGCTTCTGGTCTTCATTGTAATAAAAACCACCGTCTTCCGGGGTAAACTGCAACATGCGATGAATGGTGGAAGCCTGCCGCCCGGTAGCCTCGGAAAGTCGCTTGGCAGCACGTCCGGTGGGAGCGGCAAGTTTGACCTTCAGCCCCAGCTCTTTCAGGGTCATGACCACAGCGCGGGTGATGGTAGTCTTACCTGTGCCCGGTCCTCCGGTGATGATAAAAAATTTATTTACGCAGGCCTCAAAAACCGCTTCGCGCTGCTCATCTGAAAGCTCAAAACCAAGTTCGGATTCAACTTCGGGCAGGGCCTTTTCCACCTTTTCCCGGCTCACCGGGGAGGGATGGCTGACCAATCCGTGCAGCCGTTTACAAATCTCCCGCTCAAAACGATAGAAATGCATCAGGAAAACCGCTTCATCAATATCCTGTTCCGGCAGATTCTCCACCCGCACCCTTTTGCGTTCTTCCAGTGAATGAATACCTTCGCTGATCAATTCCAGATCAACACCGCCCAGCATCTTAGTCACATCCCCAATTAGCTTGTCTTTTGGGCGAAACATATGCCCGCCCCGCTCACTTACTGAAAACAGGGAATAAACAATTGCCGCCTCAATGCGCTGCGGAGAATCAGGAGCGAAACCGAGCTTAAGGGCCATAGTATCGGCGGTTTTAAAACCGATGCCCCGGATTTCATAAGCCAGTTCATAAGGATTTTCGCTAATTTTGGTGACCGACTGTGCGCCGTAGAGATTGAAAATTTTTGCAGCGTAGGTGGGCGGCACCTCATGGGTATGCAGAAAAACAATAAGGTTCTTGATTTCACGCTGGGATGACCACGATTCCTTGATCGCTTCCAGCTTCTTCTTGGAAATACCTTTGATCTTGAGCAGCTTTTCCGGTTCATCATCAAGAATGTCCAGCACTTCTATGCCAAAAGTCTTAACCATATCCGTGGCGATTGATTCACCAATGCCCTTAATGGAAGATGACTTCAAGAAACGGATAACCCCGGCCTCGGTTGCCGGGCGGATTCTTTCATAAAAATCGGCCTCGAACTGACGACCAAATTTGGGGTGCTGTTTCCAGCGTCCATGAAGTTCAACTGATTCACCGGGTGTGAGTGTGCCCAGAACTCCCACAACCGTGATCTGCATCGGTTCGTCCTTGGATGAAACACGGGCTACTATGTAACCGTTCTCTTCATTATGATAAACAACTGTCCGGACTTCACCTGTTAACGTATCTGACATTTGCCTTCGGCGACCCTGCGGGGCTTTATTTTGATGCGCTGCGCGCTTTTAAGAATAAATAGAGTTGCCTCCGGCGGCTTAAACCCTTTGAAAAGGGTTTAAGAATCCCAAACTTTTTTAGCAAGGCTTCGCCACTTCGTTTGACAAATCATCCATAATATAAATAATTTAAACAGATACAACTTACAACTTCTGGCGGTATTCCAGTGACTGCCGTAACGTTTCTTTGTCTGTGTATTTTACTTCTGATCCGATGGGGATGCCCTGCGCAAGACGGGAAAGCTCGATACCGGGAAATTTTGATTCAACCATATTTTTGATGAACGAAGCTGTGGCTTCAGCATCAACAGTAGCACCCAGCGCGAGAATCAATTCCTTAACTTCGTCCTTGGCAAGGCGTTCTTCAAGCTTCTGAAACTCAAGCTGCTGCGGAGTCACGCCGTCCAGCGGTGAAAGCAGGCCGCCCAGCACCAGATAGTAGCCGCGATAAAGCCCCATTTCCTCAATTGCCAACAGTGAATCCCATTCCGAAACAAGACATAGCTTGTCGTGCTCCCTCTTGGGATCGGAACAGATTTTACAGGGACAGGTATCGGTAATGCTGGCACACTGCTCACAGATGCAAAGCTTATCACGCAGGTCAATAACACTCTGCCCGATGCCAGTTACTTTCTCTTTGGGCATCTTCAGCATGGTCAGTGCAATTCTCAAGGCGGACTTAGGACCAAGACCGGGAAGTTTTGCCAATTCCTGCGCTACAACCCGTAACGGCTCAGGTAAATTTTCCATTCTATGCCTTCGGCGACCCTGCCGGGGGCCTCTCCGAGGGCCAAAGAAACTTTTTGTAAAAAGTTTCTCTGGACTCTTCCAAAACTTTTAATAAGCTTCGCAGCTAATGACGGCAGGACGTGGAGAAAAATATTTAATAGCTATCCCCAAATTCAATTCTCCCAGCGGCGAAGCCAACTAAGAGGTTCTGAAGGGGATGGGGTCTGGGGAAGGGGAAACTCTTGCAAGAGTTTCCCCTTCCCCAGCCGTCGGAGACATTTATTTAGAACATGCCGGGGATGTTCATACCGCCGGTGATGGCAGACATTTCGGACTCCATCATGGCTTTTGCTTTCTTGTTGGCATCGTTAACAGCTGCGAGCACGAGATCCTGAATCATTTCTACATCTTCAGGGTCAACGATGGCAGGGTCAATTTTGATTTCAAGAACTTCGGAGGAACCGTTAACCTTTACGTTAACCATTCCGCCGCCAGCGGAGCTTTCCACTTCGCGGGTCTTAAGCTCATCCTGCAAAGCTGTCATTTTACGCTGCATAACCTGAGCCTGACGTACGAGATCGTTCATACCTTTCATTATATTACTCCTTGAGATTATTAACTTGTTATTTCCACAATGGACTGCCGGAAAAACCCGCCAATCCGACTAAATATCTTTACGCGGTTCAATGGAAAGAATGCTGGCCCCGAAGGACTCCATCACCCTTTTCACATCCGGATGGGCTTCCACTTCATCACGGATCTCCTGCCTGCTCTTGCGCTTGCCCTTCTGGCTGATCTGGATATCCAATTCAGTTTCAGGGCCGAAATATTCCGCAGCAAGCCGGGAAACAAGACCGCGCGAATCACGTCCACCCACCTGACTCTGGTGAAACGGGTTGGCACAGGTAAGGACAAGTTTACCATCAGCAAATTCACCCTTACATTTGCTAAGCCCTGAAATAGAACCGTTTCCGCTGTCAGCAACATATTGCAGAAATCCCTTGAAATCGCGCGGCCCGCTGACAGAAGCCGGAAACGCGGGCTTAGCCGGAGCAGGTTCAGTCGGAACACGTTCCAATGGAGGAACCTCCGGCGCAGGGCTTTCCGATTCGGGAACGGGAGGATTTAAATCATTATCGGTCTGTAAACCTGCCGCGTCAGGAAGGGAGGAATCATCAGCTCCCATATCATTTGTAGAACGGCTACCAGCCGGAGGTCCGGACTCAGTGCGGCCCATAGGCCTACCATTCGCGCCCATACCCTGATTCTGCATGGACTGATTCTGCGGAGGAACCTGCTGCTGTTGCATCCCCTGCTGCCCGCCAGGCTGTCCACCGGAAGGCTGGCCTGTCGGCGGCTGACTTGGCGGAGGAGCCTGATTAACAGGAGCCGCAGGTGCAGATTGCGGCGCAGGTGCAGCGGAAGCGAGTGCCCCGGCCCGTTCCATGGAAATAAGGTCAGTAAGACTTGCCATATTGAGCAAAAGCAATTCCAAAGCCATGGCCGGTTCAAGGCTGGTCATAACCTTGCGCTGCCCGTCCACAGTCATCTGCCAGCAGGCATGAATGAATGAACGGTCAAAGGTCTGAGACCATTTCATGAATTCAGCCGCTTCCTCAGATGAAAGTCCGAGCAACGGAACCGCCCGTTCACCGGACTGATTGAGCAGAAACATATTCCGCCAGCAATTGCCCAGTTCACGGATGAAAAATCCAAGATCAAGCCCACGCCCAAGAACCTGCTGCACTGTCTCACCAACAGAAACAAGATCCCGCGAATGAATTGCCTGCATAAGCGAAAAGAAAACATCCCGCCCGGCAAGGCCGAGAATGGAACGCACGTCACCTTCAAGCAGCTTTTCGCTGCCGAGAGCAAGCACCTGTCCCAGCAGGGACATGGAATCACGCACACTGCCCGCACCGCGCTTTGCAATAAGGTCGATAGCTCCCTGCTCATACTCAATCTTTTCCATATTCAGAATATTGGAAAGATGTGCAGTAAGCTCATCATTGGTGAGCATCTTGAAAGCGTAATGCTGACAACGGCTGATAATGGTGGCCGGAAACTTGTGTGTTTCAGTGGTCGCCATGATGAATGTTGCGTGGGGCGGCGGCTCTTCAAGGGTTTTCAGCAGAGCGTTGAAAGCCTGCACAGTGAGCATGTGCGCTTCATCGATAATAAAAACCTTGTATCGAAATTCAATGGGCGCGTAGCCGATATCTTCCTTAAGCCTGCGGGCATCGTCGACCTTACCGTGCGATGCGGCATCTATCTCGACCACATCCACGCCGACACCTGCGGTAATCTGGCGGCAATTGTCGCATTCGTTACAGGGTTCGGCAGTTGGCGCGTTTTTGCAGTTAAGTGCCTTGGCGAAAATTCTGGCAATAGTGGTCTTGCCTACCCCGCGTGTACCGCTAAAAAGGTATGCGGGAGCAATCTTGTCCTGCGCGGCTGCACGGGAAAGAATTGTTTTGACTGCTTTCTGTCCGGCAACTTCACCAAAAGTCTGCGGACGATATTTTGCTGTCAGATTTGATGTACTCATTCAGGCAAGTCCATACTTATTTTATTTGAAAACTTAGCTTGGGAACCTGTGCAACAGGTTCCCAAGCTATATAAATACTAAATCTCGTAGTAATCCAGCCAGTTTTTGTACTCGTCATTGCCGCCTTTAACAGCGTTGAAGTACTCTTTCTGGAGGATGGTACCGATAGGACCACGCTTGCCTTCACCGATGGTGCGGTTATCCACTTCGCAGATGGGGGTAACTTCAGCAGCAGTACCGCAGAAGAAAGCTTCATCAGCAATGTAAAGTTCGTCGCGAGTGAAGAGCTGCTCTACCACTTCGTAACCGAGGTCACGGGCAACCTTCATCAGGCTGGCACGGGTGATGCCGGGAAGTACGGAAGTAAGCGGAGTGGTCTTGATTACGTTATCTTTTACGATGAAAATGTTCTCGCCGGTAGCTTCGGAAACAAAACCGGAAGTATCGAGCATGAGAGCTTCATCGTAACCGTCCTGCACAGCTTCAACCTTTGCAAGGATGGAGTTGACGTAGTTACCGCAAGCCTTGGACTTGGTCATCATGACGTTTACATGATGGCGGTTAAAGGAAGAAGTCTTTACACGGATACCCTTTTCAAGAGCATCTTCACCAAGGTAAGCACCCCAGGGCCATGTTGCGATGCAGACACGGATGGGGTTCTTGCCGGGGTGTACACCCATGGCACCGTCACCGATGAAAACCAGAGGACGGATGTAGCCTTCTTTCAGGCCGTTCACTTTCAAGGTCTCAAGAATCGCGTCGTGGATTTCTTCAACAGTAAAAGGAATTGTCATTCCGAGAATCTTTGCGGAATCGAAAAGACGAACCACGTGTTCACGCAATCTGAAAACAGCGGATTTGCCATCTACAGTTGCGTATGCGCGGATACCTTCGAATACACCGGCACCGTAATGCAGGGTATGGGTAAGCACGTGAACCTGTGCGTCGTCCCAGTTAACCAATTCACCGTCAAACCAGATTTTCTCTGCTTTTTGAACCATTATGTCCCCCTAATTTTCTTCTATAAATATAGTAAGCGCAGCGCACATTGTGACCCCGCTTGATTACAACAGCGAACAACAGAATGAATGAAGCTAAAAAAAAGAGGGTCTAAGGTCAAGAAGGAACGGGAAGATCAGGGTCATGAAATGATAAAAAACAGAATCTGGAAGCACCAAAAGGACGAAAGCCGTTAAACTTCCGCCCATATATTTCGATCATCACTGGAACTCTAAACGCTGACCACCGAATTTTCTGAGTCTCCGTACGGAGTTGTTTCGGTACGGTCCGGCGAGGTATCATTGAACCAGACACTACCCCCGGCTAAATAACGAAACTGGTAATCACGCCCGGTTTCAAGATCCACAGTCACAGTATACTTACCGCTTTTCAGTTTTTTCATGGGGATGGAATTTTGATCCCAACCGTTAAAATCGCCGACCAGATAAATGGCCTCGCCATTTTCCACCTGATCCTTTTCCACATCAAACTTAACCTTACACACAGGCTTGGTCTTCAGAAATTTCTTGGAAAGAGCCACAAGAGCCTCCTGCTGATTTTAAAATTTCAAAAAGTCAGTGATAAATTTTTTTCCTGTTAATAATTAATCCCTATTTTTTTTTAATGTCAACATTCATGAAAAAAATACATACAAACGTCACCTTTTTACTTGCAAATTATCTTCTGCGAAAATCGCTTTTCTCCAATTTCTACACGCCAAAACATAAATATAAGATAAATTTATAGCTCAAAACGAAAAACCGACCAACGATCATACGAAAACGCGAGACACCGATCATACAAATAATAATTTTGACAGCAACTGGTCCCACGGTTACATATCACCTTTAAGTTTATATTTTATTTAGGAGTAACGACCATGGACAAGTTTCCAAGAGTTCACCGGCTGCCCCCCTATGTGTTTGCCAAGGTGAACGAACTGAAAATGCAGATGCGCCACGAAGGCGAAGACATCATCGACCTAGGTATGGGGAACCCGGATCTCCCCACCCCCCAGCACATTGTAGACAAACTGGTTGAAGCGGCGCAGAAACCCGCCAACCATCGCTACAGCGCGTCTAGGGGAATTAAAGGTCTGCGCAGGGAAATGGCGCTTTGGTATAAAAGAAGATATGGCGTTGAACTGGATTATGATCAGGAAGTGGTCGTTACCATGGGCGCCAAAGAGGGGCTGGCGCACCTGGCGTTGGTTATGCTTTCACCCGGTGATGTTGTTTTCGCGCCGGACCCGTCTTATCCCATCCACCCTTACGCAAGTATTATTGCAGGAGCGGATGTAAGACGTATTCCCATGGCTCATGATCGTGATTTTTTTGAAGATCTCGAACTGGCAATGCGCCAGACATGGCCCAAGCCAAAACTGCTGATCATCAACTTTCCGCATAACCCCACCGGGATTACCGCGGACATTCCGTTCTTTGAAAAAATCGTCGATTTTGCAAAAGAAAACGACTTGCTGGTCATTCATGACCTTGCATACGCCGACTTTACTTTTGACGGTTACGAAGCCCCAAGCTTCTTGCAGGCTCGCGGCGCAAAAGACGTGGGCGTAGAATTCTTCTCCCTGTCCAAGAGCTATTCCATGCCCGGCTGGCGCGTAGGATTCTGCTGCGGCAATCAGGAAATGGTACAGGCTCTAACCCGTATCAAAAGTTATCTGGACTACGGACTTTTCCAGCCCATCCAGATCGCGGCCTGCCATGCCCTTTCCGGACCGCAGGATTGCGTTCGAGAAATTATGGACGTTTATCAGGACCGTCGTGATGCTCTTTGCGAAGGGTTGCAGCGTATCGGCTGGGACGTAACCCCGCCCAAAGCCACCCAGTTTGTCTGGGCACCGATCCCTGAGCAATTCAAGGATCTCGGTTCTGTGGAATTTTCCAAACTGCTGCTGCGTGAATGCAAGGTTGCGGTGGCTCCCGGACTAGGCTTCGGCCACTACGGGGATGACCACGTACGCATGGCCCTTGTGGAAAACAGACAGAGAATCAATCAGGCCGTACGCGGCATGAAAGATCTTTTCGCAAAAGGCTAAAAGATAACTATTCAAATTTCTAACAGGCTGCGGTATAACGCAGCCTGTTAGTTTTTTTGAACCCCGTGAAATGAATTAAGAGGTTTTAATGCAGACTGTTAAGCTTGCCATCGCCGGATTCGGCACTGTCGGCACCGGACTCGCCCGGATTTTGGAAGAAAATGAAGATGTAATCCTCGCCCGTTGCGGCAAAAAATTTGAGCTTGCATCCGTTCTTGTCCGAGACGTGAACAAAAAACGGGATTTCCTGCCCGGACCTGACGTAAAATTTACCGCCGATCCCGATGAATTCACTTCCAGCCCGGATGTGGACATTGTTGTGGAACTCATGGGCGGAACCACCGTTGCCAAGGAAATCGTCATCAAAGCCCTTGAAGCCGGCAAGCACGTAGTCACAGCCAACAAGCATCTCTTGGCTGAACACGGCATTGAACTTTTCGAAATTGCCGCTAAAAACAAAGTCGGATTGTATTACGAATCAAGTGTTGCCGGTGGAATCCCCATCATCCAGTCCATCAAGGAATCACTGGCCGGGAACCGCATTAAATCCATTGTCGGTATCCTCAACGGAACCGCCAACTACATTCTTTCCGAGATGTCCACCAGCGGACTGGAATTCGACACCGCTCTGGAACAGGCTACCGAACTGGGCTACGCCGAAGCCGATCCTACCTTTGATATCGAAGGAATCGACGCTGCGCACAAAGTATGTGTGCTGGCCCGCATTGCCTATGGTAAAGATTATCCCCTTGCCGAACTGCCCATCGAAGGCATCACCAAGGTTGAAGGGCAGGATATCCGCTTTGCCCGTGAATTCGGCTACCGCATCAAACTCATCGGCGCAGTGCGCGATGTGGGCGGCAAGCTGGAAGCCGGAGTATTCCCTGCACTGGTCAAATACACCCTGCTGCTGGCCCGCGTAGGCGGCAACTACAATGCCGTACGCGTTGAAGGCAACGCAGTTGGTCCCGCATTTTTCCACGGTCAGGGCGCAGGTTCACTGCCCACCGGCAGCGCGGTTCTGGCGGACATCATAGCTCTCGCCAAGACCAATACCCCGGACAATACCGGATTCTGCAACGCTCCTATTGAAAAAGCAGACATCCTCCCCCCTGAACTGGCGACCTCAGAATACTACTTCCGCTTCACCGTTCAGGATAAAGCCGGGGTCATGGCAGCGCTTTCCAAGTGCCTTGCTGAGCACAACATTTCCATTGCGCAGGCTGTGCAGAAAGGAAATCCAGAGGACAAAGACATTCCGGTAGTCTTCACCACCCACAAGTCCAGCACTAAGAATGTCAACGCTGCTATTGCTGAAATCGACAAAATGCCCTTTATCACCAAGCCGACCATGTCCATGCGGATATTGAAGGGATAAGTTCATATCATGCCTTCGGCGACCTGTGCCGGGGGCCTTAAACCCTTTTGCAAAAGGGTTCAAGAATCCCAAAACCTTTCATTATGCTTCGCAATCTTAAATGAAAAATAGGCACAATTACTTATGAAACTTCTTTTTCTCATTGCTGACGGAATGGGCGGCTGGCCCATTGAGGAACTTGGCAACAAGACCACCCTTGCCGCCGCCAACACACCGAACATGGATATGCTGGCCGGAAAAGGCTTGATCGGCACCTGTCGCACCGTGCCCAAAGGCATGGCTCCCGGTTCTGACATTGCCAATATGTCCTTGCTGGGTTTCAACCCCGCCACCTATCACACCGGACGCGGTCCCATTGAAGCTGCGGCGCAGGGCCTCAAGCTCGACCCGGATGACTTGGTATGGCGCATGAATCTGGTCAATATTTCCGAATTTGCTGAAGACGGCATCATGTACGACTACTCCGCCGGACATATCGGAACCGATCAATCTGTACCGCTGGTGAAAAAGCTGCAAGCCGAACTCGGCAATGATGAATTTACTTTCTATCCCGGTATACAGTACCGCCATCTGCTGGTGCAGAAAGGCGGGGCCAAAGAAATGGAAGCGGACCTTCACATCCGTCCGCCCCATGACCTGACCGATAAGCCCATTGACGAGGACGTCTGCGAATTTGCCAAAAGCCCGCGTCTGGACAAACTGGTCCGTGATGCGGAAAAAATACTTGCCGAGAACGGCACCAAGGCTGTATCCATCTGGCCATGGGGACAGGGACGCCCGCTGAACCTGCCGCCTTTTGAAGAAAAGTTCGGTATGAAGGGTGCTGTTGTCTCCGCTGTAGATCTGATCAAAGGACTCGGTCACGCTTCCGGCATGGAAGTAATTAATGTGGAAGGTGCCACCGGACTGGTGGATACCAACTACGAAGGCAAGGTCGAGGCAACGCTCAATTTCCTCGAACACGGTGATTTCGTCTACGTTCACCTTGAAGGCCCGGACGAATCCGGACATATGGGCAGCGTAGAAGACAAAATCAAATCCATTGAGCGGTTTGATTCCCGCATAGTCGGTCCGCTGCTGGAGAAGTACCCGCTGGATAAAGCCAATTACGTAATCACCTGCGATCACTTCACCCCCATTGAAACAAGAACCCACGATGAAACCCCGGTTCCCTTCATCATGACCTCACCGCGCTGCATTGCATCCGGCGAGAAATCATTTACCGAGGAAACCGCAGACCGCGCCGGAATCATTATTCCTGACGGACACAAATTCATGCAGTGGGTATTAAAGAAGATCAGATAATGACTACTGAATTCCCAAGTCCGCATTCATGGCTGGCCCATAGCGTTTCCTATGGCGAAACCGATGCCATGGGCGTGGTTTATTACGCAGAATATCTGCATTTTTTTGAGCGCTCCCGTTCGCTGTTTATCCGCGAACGGGGCATGAGCTATGCCACGGTTGAAGAACGCGGCATATACTTACCCGTGCGCGAGGCCAACTGCCGTTACCGCATCCCGGCCCATTATGATGACCAGCTCAATATTCAGGTGGGTATCAGCGAATGGAAGCGCGCTTCCATCAAGTTCATCTACGATATTTACAAGGATGACCGCTCCAAACTCATCGCAACCGGATTCACCGAGCACGCCTGCGTCAACAAAGACGGTCGCCCCGTGCGAGTACCGGAATGGCTGCGGGAAATATTTTAAAATACTTTTAATCCCCACTCGAGACTCTCGTCATTTTTCCTGACTTCAGATTCCCGTGAGAGGAAATAAGCAGGGTGTGAATACTTATATTCACACCCTGATTCATTAATTTCAAGCACGGATATATTATTATGCTCTACGACGTTCATACTCATGCATTCCACCCTAAAATTGCAGACAAAGTTATTACCCAGCTCCATGATCATTACGGAATAACAGCAGTGGGCAACGGCCACCCGGAAGACCTCCTTGAACGCGCCACGCGAGCAGGTCTGGACCGGGTCATCATCCATACTGCGGCAACTTCGCAGGATCAGGTCATCCCGGCCAACAACTGGTCCATTGAACTGGCAAAATCAGATGAACGCATTGTCACCTTCGGAACCATGCACCCGGACTACGCAGACCCCGAAAAAGAATTCGCAAGACTGGAACGAAACGGCATCAAGGGCTTGAAATTCCACCCCGATTTTCAAGGATTTTTCATGGACGACCGCAAATTTTACCGCATCATGGAAATGGTGCAGGACCGCTTTGTGTGCATGTTCCATATCGGCGACAGACTTCCGCCGGAAAAGAATCCCTCCTGCCCGCTGAAGCTGAAAAAGCTGCTCCAGAACTTCCCCCGGCTAAAGGCAATCGGAGCACATATGGGCGGCTTATATCACTGGAAGATGGTTGCAGAGGAACTGGTTGGTATGGATGTTTATTTCGATACTTCCAGCTGCCTGCCCTTCATGGACAAAAAAGTGCTTCATGAAATAATCAACAAACACCCGCGTGAACGGATTCTGTTCGGTAGCGACTATCCGCTCTTTGATCCGCAGGATTCAATGAAAGAATTACAACACGCACTCAAACTGAAAGACAGTGAATTGGAACTGCACATGAGCGCGGTGGAATCTCTGCTTGAATAAAAACTGAAGCGCACAGGGAATAACCTTGTGCGCTTTTTATTTATTCTGCCGCATACTTACCCATGAAATAAACCACCAAATGGCTAAACGGCCTGATCAGGTTGAAATAAACCGGCCCGGTCCAATGCTTATAACGGACAATCGTAAAGACATGGTAATGATGTGAGCTGTTTTCAGCAGGCTCAGAAACCACTCCGATATATCCGATGAGATGCTTATCTTCAGCCTCGCCGATCCAGAATGTCTCTGCTTCAAAATCAACTGAACTAAAAAAATCAACCTGCCCGCCACGGTTGAAATCGTAATCAGAAACTTCAAGACCGTGATCCATAAACTCATCATGCTTGAGCCCCATTATTTTGGCCAGTACGCCTCTGACTTTATACAGAAATGTCAGCCACCCCGGTTTGTAGGACATCAAACGGATCAAAAAATCATCCATTGCACGATGACTGACAAAATCCTTGCTGTAGATGTGATCAGCATCGACGCTTAATTTATGTATTTGGGGAATTGAATTTAAAATTGATGCTGACTCACTCATGGATTCATCCTCCCAAGTTCAACAGGTTCCACCCGCAAAACTTCGAACTCGCGGACCATGCTCATATCTTTCCAGAGCAGGTCATGCCCTTTAAAGAAACGGAAAGAACTCACTTTGGCTAGCCATCCATCGATTTCATCCTGTGTTGCATTACGCCTATTGCCAGCCTTACAGACAAGCCTAAGTGCAGGTTGTGATGCAAACCTGCCCTTCCACAATGACTTCACCCAGAACATCGGGGAAGGATGGACCGCCATTATGCTCATACTTGAATTCCGGTCTAAATTCTCCCGCATGGCCTGCGGAAATCTTTCGAAATAGTAGCCGCGCCCTTCTTCAATAAACGCAACGGACCCGATAGGAGAAATTCGCGGAAAACCGTCAGTATCAATTGTCGCAATTGAAACATGCTGAACTTTACCGAAAAGCTCTTCAACCTCGTTCCATAAAATATCTGATTGCATGATACAAACTCCCTTTTTATTTTGCAGGAATTCTGTACAGCTCCTGCTTCATTGTTTTAAGAATATGACTATGATCTTTTTCCGAGATATTTGCCCCCATCATACGAACACCTAAGAACATGGAATAGCTTATTTTAGAAAGCAGGACAGCCCGCTCAGGGTCTCCACTCACCTCTTCAAAAATCGACCGCAAATACTCAATTCGCATACTGTCAACACGCTCAATATATTTCTGCGCAAATGGATCACATAAAGCCCACGCCCTAATACTGGTCTCAGTTCCCGAGGGCAGCTTATGAGAGTTTTCGACTATCAGGTTGAATCGCTCAATTGCATCAGCACCCTTGTCCGCAGCTTCGATGCTCGCAAGCGTCCAACCCTCCACCCAATATTCGAGCATCCTTTCTAAAAAATCCGCGCGATTCTTAAAATGATGATAAAATGACCCCTTCGTCACTTTCAGCTTTCGACACAAAGAATCAATGGTCAGCTGCTGTACACTTTCAGTTTCCAGAAGCTTCAATCCTGCGTCGAGCAGATCTTCCGCACAATGCCGACTTTCTCGCTTACTTTCCTTCATACTCACTTCTCAAACTCCTTCTTCTGCATACCGTACGGTATGGTATGTTAAAACTATATACGTTATAAAGAGATGTCAAGACTATACACAAAACAAAAAATGAGCCGCCTGTGGGGCAACCACAGACGGCTCTTACGAACAACTTCGAAAAGCTAAGAAATACTTTCTAGTTGTGCGCTCTTTTCTGCTTGGGGTGACATGCGTTGTTTGCGCAAGGAGCAACAGCAAGATCAGTCTTGCCTTCCTTGTTCATCTTCACATGACAGCCACGACAGCTGATATCACTCTGAAGGGTATGGAACGCCTTAAAGTAAGAGTGAGGTGCAGCTTTGTGCTTCAGATCATCGTGACATCCAGCAGCGGCACAACTTTTGATCTGAGACTTTCCGTCCCAAGTATGGTGACACTTGGCACAGTTAACATCCTGATGGTCGAAGTGAGAAAACTTAACCGGGGTAAAACGAACCTTGTTAAGCACTTCAGGACGTTTGAATTCGAGATTTACGGGAAACCTTACAACCAACTCTTCGGAAACAATCTCTACCTTCTTGTCTCCGGAGATATTTGCAATCTCCTCACTGAGATTACTGGTCGCGGTTGAGTACACAATTACGAGAACGGCAAAAACTACAGCCGCTCCAACATACAGAAAATTCGTCTTCATTCTATTCCTCCTCATGAAAGTCGTATCTTCCTAATCAAAATCAGGGATTATTTCAATAAAAATACGTAGATGTATATACTATGCAACGCCCATAAACAGCGATTTAAGCGACTACACAACCTAGATTGGGAAAATTTTCACACAAAACAATTTTATGTAAAACAAACACTGTAAACCAAATTACAACTACAACTATGAAGATCAACTTAATTTCAAACAACTCAACACCCAAAAGTTATATTCAGTATGGGCAAATTTGAGAAATTTTACACAAAACCAGAAGCAACTTCTTCCAAAACAATATCCACTCACTTAAACTTAGAAACTAAAAAAACTTCATTTTTTTTCTATAATGACACATCCCCCTTCCCTGTCCTGAATAACGGACATTCACGGACAGGAATTTATACCCCGTTTTATATTCAAAACAATAAAAAACCCCTCTCTGCATAGCAGAAAGGGGTTTACAATTCTTAAATTATCGAACTCGATTCGAAAAGGAAATACTTACTCTCTCACACCGGCCATAAGCAGTCCGATGCTGTCCACTTTTTCTTTGTCATTGACGGAAAATTCATCCATAACCTGCCCGCAATACATGACTGCGACGCGGTCTGCCAGTTGCAAAGCTTCACCGAGATCACCGGTCACAAGCAACACCCCGGCCATCTTTCGGGCTTCCAGCAACCTGTTCCAGACTTCCTCTGTGGCGGAAATGTCCAGCCCCTGTGTTGGCTGCTCAGCGACAATCAAATGCGGCTGGCGGTAAAGTTCGCGAGCCAGAACCATCTTTTGAAGGTTCCCGCCGGACAGCTGCCATGCCAGAGCGCGAATACGTCCGGGACGCACATCATACTCTTCAACCAGCTCTTCAGCTACTTTTGCAGCCTGATCGTGCTTGAGCAACGGACCTGCGGTAAATCCCTGCCGGGTAGTCAGAAGCAGGTTGTCCACCAGATCAAGATTTCGGGCTGTAGCAAGATCAAGACGGTCTTCCGGAATGTAAGACATGGAATTATTCCACTTCATCTCGGCAAAGAACTTACGCCATGGTTTGCCCATGATAAAAATTGTATCCTTGGGAGGCTTGCGCATACCGCAAACTCCTTCCACAAGCTCCTGCTGACCGTTACCGGCAACACCGACAATGGCAACAATCTCACCCTTGCGCACATCCAGATTGATATCGCGCAATCCGATTCCGGTCATATTTTTAACTTCCAGAACCTTATGGCTGATCTCCACCTCTTCCTTATTCACTTCGAGGAGAATTTCCTTACCGACCATGCGACAGGCCAGATCAGCCTTGGACACAATCTTATCGCGGGAGACCTCAGCGTCAATGTTGCCGCGACGCAGGATGGCGACCTCATCGGCAATAGCCATAACTTCTTCAAGCTTATGACTGATAAAAACCACGGACTTGCCCTGTCGGGTCATAGCCCAGAGAGCTTCAAAAAGACGGAAGGCCTCGCGAGGAGTAAGAACAGCTGTGGGTTCATCAAAAATAAGCACCCTGCTCTCGCGATAAAGCAGCTTGAGGATTTCCACCCGTTGCTTCTCGCCCATGGACAGGGTGGAAACCTTTGCGGAAGGATCGATCTCAAGTTCGTAATCTTCAGCCAGCTTGCGGACCCTTGCTTCCATTTCCTTGGGATTGACGAAAAATCCGCCTTCCTGACCGAGCAGCACGTTCTGAGCAACAGTCATGGTATCAACCAACATAAAATGCTGGTAGACCATGCCCACCCCGGCTTTAATGGCATCCTTGGAGTTGGAAAAGTCCACACGCTTTCCGTCCACCTCAATGTGCCCTTCGTCTGGACGAAAACGTCCGGCAAGCATGGACATGAGCGTACTCTTGCCCGCTCCGTTCTCTCCGAGCAGAGCTTTGATGCGGCCGGGATAAAGATCAAGTGAAATATCGTTGTTGGCTACAACCTTACCGAAACGTTTGGTGATGCCTTTAAGTGAAATAAGCGGGGCACAGCCTTCAAAGCCGGTAGCCTTTTGGCATTCGGGACGGGTGAAATCCTGTTCTGAACTCATATTAATCACCTACCCTTCAGGCTCGATGTTGACTCCCAGATGCGCAGGAGCATTACCGCTGCGTCCTCTCATTGCGGAGAAGATCAGCACCAGAATGGTCAGGGCATACGGCAGCATCAGCAGCAGGGTTGAGGGAATATGAGTCCCGATAGCCTGCAAGCGAAGTTGGAAAGCCATAACACCACCGAAAAGATAAGCACCAAAAACAGCCCGGCCCGGTCTCCAGAAAGCGAAGATAACCAAGGCAACTGCAATCCAGCCGCGACCGCCGGAAAGTCCGTTTGACCAAAGATGGGTATAAGCAAGAGAAAGATATGCTCCGCCAAGGCCGATCAGAAACCCACCACCCAGCAACGCGACCCAGCGCAAACGAAGGGCCTTCAGTCCTACAGCAGCAGCGGCTGCCGGTTTCTCACCAACGGCACTGATCGCCAGCCCGAGGCTGGTCCGGTTGATAAAAAGCATAAACAGCACCGGAATCAGATAAGAGACGTAAACAAGAGCATCCTGCTTGAAAAAGATATCCCCGACATAGGGAATTGACGACAGTACAGGAAAAGCGAACTTGTCAAATCCTTCAGTAACCGTTCCGATATACGGGGTGCCGAGAAAGTTACACAGCCCCACGCCGAGAATGGTCAAAGCCAGACCGGAAACAACCTGATTACCGAGACAGGTGATACAAACAAATCCATGCAGCGCAGCCATAAATGTTCCGGCTATACCTCCGGCAATGAACCCGAACCACGGGTTGCCTGTGGTCATAGTCACAAAAAAAGCTGCAAAAGCCGCCATGCTCATCATGCCCTCGACACCGAGGTTGAGCACCCCGCCCTTCTCAGTGAGAATCTCACCAAGGGTGGCGTAGAGGATCGGTGTTCCGGACTGCACTGTGGCAGCCAGCAGGGGGACAATAAAACTTTCTAGCATTATAGTATCCGACTACTTCTTCTTAACAATCTTATAAGTAACAAACATCTGGCCTGCGAGCACGGACATGAGAATCAGTCCTTCCATGATGGAACCGAAAGATGCCGGGGTCTGCATTTCAAGCTGCATATTTTCAACGCCCACGCGCAGTGCTGCCAGCAAATATGCGGCGATGCCTATATAAAGTGGATGCAACCTTGCCAGCCATGCCACAACAATAGCGGTATAACCGTAACCGACCATAATGGAAGGTTGCAGCCTGTTGATGGTGGCGGAAGCTTCAATACATCCGGCCCAGCCGGCAAGCGCGCCGGAAATAGCCATGACCAAAATGGTCAGCATTCCATAAGGAAGGCGGGAATACATTGCTATTCTTTCACCCTCACCAGCAACCTTGATATCAAAGCCGAGTCTGGTGAAGCGCATGAATGCCCACATCGCTATTCCTGAACCGACACAGACCGCGAATCCCCAATGCAACCGGGTATCGCCGATCTGTCCGATAATGGCAGCCGGAGAAAACTCGGGGGTCACCGGAAAGCCGAAGCTGGCCGGGTCCTTCCAAGCGCCGAACACGAGGTATTCAAGCAGCAGGATGGCAATATAGTTGAGCATCAGGGTGGAGATAATCTCGTTGACCTGTAGTTTAAGCCGCAAAACAGCCGGTATGTAAGCCCAGAAGGCACCAAAAATGGCAGCACAAATGAACATTAGCGGCATAAGCAGATAGCCGGGCAGTCCGGGAAAAGTCAAAGCAGCCCACGTAGCCCCGATTGCACCAAGCGCAAACTGACCTTCAGCCCCAATATTCCAGACCTGCATCCTGAAGGCTGTAGCAACACCCAGTGCGCAAAGAAAAATGGGAATAGATTTTAAAAGGGCATCTTCCAAAGCCCATGAAGCACCAAAAGACCCCTGCCAGAGCACGAAGAGTCCTTGTACAGCAGATTTTCCCTGCAATTCAAGCAGGAGCGCGCTGATCCCGAAAGATAGAACCAGAGCACCCACGATAATAAACGGGGTGCCCCAGTTCCAGGGTTCGTCACGCTTTTGTAAGCGATAACCCAACATAAATTATTACTTGGTATTCCCGATTACGCCTTCAACAAACCACATCATACCGAGCATTTCAGGATCGGTCATGGATTTTCCGGCGGGAACCACTACTTTGCCGTTCTGGTCCTTGATGGGACCTACAAAAATTGCGTTGTTGCCTTCAATAATCTCTTTCTTGGCAGCTTCAACCTTATCCTTAACATTTTGGGGAACCATGGGACCGTAGGGAGCAATACGCACTACGTCCTGATCCATGCCCCACCACAGGGATTCGTTACCCTGCCATACACCATCACGAAACTGCTTAACAGCGTTCTCGAAGATAGGTGCCCAGTGCCAGACAGCAGCGGTAAGGTGAGCTTTGGGTGCCATCTTGGACATATCGGAGTTGTAACCAATGGAGTACTTGCCGCGCTCCTGAGCAGCTTCCTGCGGGCCGGGGGAGTCCTGATGCTGGGTGATAACATCAGCTTTCATATCCAGCAGGGAGATGGCTGCGTCTTTTTCCAGTGCGGGATCGTACCAGGTTTTGGTCCATACGACACGAACGGTGGCTTCGGGATTAACAGAACGCACACCAAGAGTGAAAGCGTTAATGCCGCGGATAACTTCAGGAATGGGGAAAGCTGCAACGTAACCGATGACGTTGGACTTGGTCATCATACCTGCAACCATACCGGTCAGGTAACGTGCCTGATACATACGGCCGAAGTAGTTGCTCATGTTCGGGGTGGTTTTGAAACCGGAGCAGTGCAAGAATGCGGTCTTAGGAAATTTCTTGGAAACTTTGACCATGGGGTCCATGTAACCGAAGCTGGTACCGATAACCATGTCGTAACCCTTACGGGCAAAGTTGAGTACTACACGCTCGGAGTCCGGACCTTCAGCCACGGCCTCAACATAAGAAGTTTCAACCCAGTCGAATTTATCGATTGCCTGACGGCCCTGATCCTGTGCGTAGGAGTAACCTTCGTCACCAACGGGGGTAATGTACACAAAACCGACTTTAACTTTATCCTTCTTGGTACCGGCAAACGCAACAGATGCCAGCATTACGGACATGGCCGCAACAATGGCCATAAGCAGAACTTTACGCATCATCCACTCCTTGAGAATTAGTTAGTAAACCCTGTTGAAGCTCCGTATCAACGAACCTTCCCCTGATTTTGAAAACAAAAAAACAAATACACAACCAGCCCCCGGACTCCCTGCGTCCGGCAGCTGGAAATGCAAATGTCTAATTAACCCTGAACCGTGCTAAGACCTTGAAAGTCTTAGTTATTTTCTTCCTGACAAACCTTCGCAATGGGCTCGGCGAACTGAGTCGCGCTGTCCCACGGAAAAAGAATCCAGGTATCCTGACTCACTTCAGTAATGAAGGTGTCCACTAAAGGACGCCCTTCGGGCTTGGCATAAATAGTGGCAAAATGGGCCTTGGGAACCATTTCCCGGACCAGTTTTGCAGTGCCTCCGGTGTCGACAAGGTCATCCACCAAAAGCCAACCTTCGCCATCGCCTTTGAAATCTTTAAGCACAGTGGCTTTCTTTTCCTGAACTTTCCAATCATAAGTGGAAATGCAGACGGTGTCGATAAGTCTTATATCAAGCTCACGAGCCAGAATCGCCGCAGGAACAAGTCCGCCACGGGTAATGGCAAGAATGCCTTCAAAAGGACCTTTTTCAAGCAGCCGCCAGGACAAAGCCCTGCAATCACGGTGCAGCTGTTCCCATGAGATGGGATACATTTTATTATATCTGTCTGCCTTGGACAATTTATCTTCTCCTTAATTTCCATGCATGCACGCGGTTTCCCTAGCCCAAGGAATGGACAAGAGCAACATAAAAATAAACGTGATCCCACATTTATGAAAATTCAGGCATTACTGATCATTGTTATAAGCCGCTTCAATTACCGTAAAACAAGGCTTCAAACGGCAATCAACCTTTTAACAGCAGAAAACTACTCCCGTCTACCCTGCACTGGAAATGAAATCGACCACCGACCTTATTATTATTTTTGATTTTACATAAAACACAGGCAAGGATAAAAGAAGAGTTGAAGATAAGAAAATTCCAACAATTCAAAATTAAAGGTCAATGCTTATGAGATTTCAGGATGCCGCCCGTCTGCGATACAGAATAACCCTGCCTATTATCCTTCTGCTGGCCCTGAGTGCACTTCATATTTTTCATACCCTGCTGATCGAACGCAGTAATTTGACTGATACGCAAGAGCTGCTCAACGGTCTGCAAGCAACTGCCGGGGAAATCCTGACCAGCCCGGAAGGTATGGGTTACGACTCCGCAGCAAAGGCTTTTACCGCCATTACCGATAAATTGCAGAACTACCCCGAAGACAACCGCTTTAAAGAACTCTTGAATGATGAAAATTCCGGCTTGTTTCTTTCTACTGACAATTTTCTTGCCGCTGTTAAATCCGGCGACAACAGCACAATCAAAAAAGCCATGCGCAAACTGGGGTTGTCCATAGGCATGGTCTCTTCGGATATCAATAAATCATCGACCAGCGACCATGTTGATCTAGTGAAATATGAGTACGGAATACTTTTTTTAATCTGTATTCTCGCAGTCATCCAGTACTACCTTGTGGATTCCCCCATGCGTGATGAATTGATTCGCTGCGCCCGTGAAAAAGAACTTAGCAAATCCACCATCAAAAAACTTGCCGAACGGGATACCCTGACCAACCTGCCCGGCAGAATGAAATTTTATGAAGAATCGGAAAAAGCCGTCTCCACTGCAACGAGGTACGGCTCGGACCTCGCACTCATAAAAATGGATATCCACGACTTTAAAACCATCAATCAGCAGCACGGACAAAAGGCCGGAGACAAAATTCTGGCCGGATTTGCCCGCGTTGTGCGTAAAAATTTAAGACGCCCGGACAGCTTCTTCCGGGTCGGCGGGGACAAATTCATCATCCTTGCCCCGCACACAAGTGTGACCAATGCCAAGAACCTTATGGAAAAAATCAACAAGCTGATTACCCGTACCAAGAGCTTGAAAGCTGTTCCTTTTTTATTGAACACCGGGATTGCCATGAGCGAACACAAGGAATCCGCAGAATCCCTGCTTAAAAAAGTTGATCTGGCTTTGAATGAATCCAAAAAATACGGCCCCGGAGCCGTATATACCCATCCTGAATCTGCTAAACCTGCTGAGTAACAAAATGAAAACACTGCGAACTCTTATTGTTGCGGTCTCTGCTGTCACCCTTTTTCTGGGGGCTACAGCCTGTTCCACCCACAAACCGGCACCTGCCCACGAAATCACGAAAACAGTGCTGAAAGCTGGGCAGATTCCCCTGCACGAATTCTTCAAAAACCCTGTAGCTGAAGGATTCACCATATCCCCTGACGGCAATAAAATCGCATGGCTGGCACCTTGGCAAGACAGGCTCAATATTTTCGTCAAAGAACTTTCCAGCGGCAGGACCACCAGAGTGACCAGCGCAACGAAAAGAGACATATACGGTTATTTCTGGGCCGGAAGCCAGCGTATTGTCTTCGGGCAGGACTCCGGTGGAGATGAAAATGTCCACACCTTTTCTGCCGCCATTGACGGCAGCGGAGAAAAGGACCTGACCCCATTTGAAAACACCCGCACCAACCTTCTGGATGAACTTGAAAATGATGATAACCACATCCTCATTACCATAAACAAGGACGACTCCAGACTTTTTGATGTGTACAAACTTAACGTTGTCAGCGGAGAGCTTGAACTGGAAGCCCGCAATCCCGGCGATGTAAGCGGCTGGATGACCGACCATAACGGTAAAGTGCGCATAGCCATGGCCAACCGCAACGGACAAAATGTAGTTCTCTACCGGAACACCGACTCTGAATTATTTCGTCCGATCCTGAGTATGGATTTCAGGACAGCCTTTAATCCCCTGCTCTTTGATTTCAAAAACAAAAAAATCTACGTCAGCACCAATATGGACCGGGACAAACAGGCCATTTACCTTTTCAACCCGGAAACACAAAAGCTCGAACAACTGGTTTTCGAGCATCCCGATGTTGATGTCGCTCAGCTCCTTTATTCCAAGAAACGCAAAATTATCACCGGTACGGGCTTCTATACCGACAAACACCATTACGTATTTTTCGACGATAATCGTGAAGAGTTGCAAAATGAATTGGAATCAAGGTTGCCCGGCTATGAAGTGGTCGTGACTGATGCAGACAAGGACGAAACCAAATGCATCGTCCGTACCTACTCTGACCGCAGTCTCGGTGCCGGATATATTTATGATGTAAAAAGTAAAAAGCTGGAAAAAATTGCCGAAGTCAGCCCATGGCTTGATAAATCTCAAATGGCTGAGATGAAACCTGTTTCCTTCATTTCCCGCGACGGCCTGACCATCCACGGCTACCTGACCCTGCCCAAAAACAAAAAAGCGGGAGGCTTGCCCGTACTCATTAATCCACATGGCGGACCGTGGGCACGTGACCACTGGGGATTCAACCCTGAAACACAGTTCCTTGCCAACCGGGGAATCGCGGTCATGCAAGTCAACTTCCGGGGTTCAACCGGATACGGACGCGAATTCTGGGAAAAGGGATTCAAACAATGGGGTTTGAACATGCAGAACGACCTCACTGACGCGGCACACTGGCTGATAGATTTAGGAATTGCCGATCCCGAGCGGATTGCCATTTATGGCGGATCATACGGTGGTTACGCCACTTTAGCAGGATTGACCTTCACTCCGAACCTGTATGCCTGCGGCATTGATTACGTCGGTCCCTCCAACCTGTTCACCCTGCTGGAAACCCTGCCCCCGTACTGGGAAACTGAAAAGATGGAATTTTACATCAAAGTCGGCGATCCGGTCCGCGACTACAAACTGCTGCGCAAAGTTTCCCCGGTCTTTCATGCGGATAAAATCAAGGCCCCGCTCTTCGTAGCTCAGGGAGCCAACGATCCAAGAGTCAAACAGGCAGAGTCAGATCAGATTGTAAAAGCCCTGCGGGATCGAGGAGTGGCAGTAGAGTATATGGTTAAGGATAACGAGGGACACGGATTTCACAATCAGGAAAACCGCTTTGACTTCTATGAGGCTATGGAAAGATTTTTGGATAAGCATCTGTTGCAGTAAGTTCATATCTTAGCACCAATAAAAAAACGCCGCTCTCTTAAACGAAAGCGGCGTTTCTTGGTTCTTTAAAATATAATCAACTTACCGCCTCAACAACGAAATTCCCGAAATCTTATTAAAAGTACGCACAGCAAAGGTATCGGTCATTCCAGAAACATAATCCACTATTCTCTGGGTATTTTCATACACGGTTGCCTCAGCTGACGGTGCGTAAAGTTCAGGCAGCAGCTTGACGGACTTCTTGCATTTCGCTCCCAGCTTGCCCTTGCCATGAATCTCAATCACGATCTGCCCCAGAAAATCCAAAATCTTCCAAAGCACTTCATAAGCTGCTGCTTCAGTTTCAATTACTTCTGTAGAATTGTAGACCTTTTCAATGGCAATTTTTTTAAGTGTGCTGAATTCTTCAGCCTTGTCGATTTCCTCAGTCAGGCTGGAATTAAATTTCCCGGCCAAAATTTCCTGCTCAAAATCAAAAAAGATATCGCTGCAACTTTCCACCAACGCATTGATGGTGCAGGCCCGCAGATACTCCACTTGCTCCTTTTTACCGGGAATCCGGTCTACACGAGCAACTATGTCCGGCTTATTGTCCATGATATCCAGAAAAATACGGCGCAGTTCATCAAAGGAAATCAAATTGAGACGATGACCGTCTTCAATATCAATAACGTGGTAGCAAATGTCATCCGCTGCCTCCACCAGATAGGCAAAGGGATGGCGGGCCCATTTTTTATCTTCCAGCTCGATCAATCCAAGATGCTCAGCAACTTCGGCGTAAATTTCTGCCTCACTGGCAAAAATACCGAACTTTTTTTTATCTTTAATGTGCCCGGAAACATAAGGATACTTGGTAAAAGCTGCCAAAGCTGCACAGGTCAGCTGCATTCCGCCTTTGCTGTACGGACGTTGGAGAGCCAAAATATTTCGCAACCCCTGCGCATTACCTTCAAACCAGATAAAATCGTTGCGATGCTCTTCAGCAACCATAGAACAAAGCTTTGTGCCGATCTCCGAAGTCTGAAACCAGTCCCGAATAACATCCTCCCCGGAATGCCCGAATGGAGGGTTTCCTATATCGTGGGCAAGACAGGCCGTTGCCACTACGGTTCCCGGTTCCGAAGAAATCAGGTCAAGATCTGGATACTTTTCAACCAGCTTACTGCCGACCATATTCCCAAGGGAGCGGCCCACGGAAGAAGTCTCCAGACTGTGAGTCAGTCTGGTTCGCACATAATCACTGCGAGAAAGCGGAAAAACCTGCGTTTTATCCTGCAATCGCCTAAAAGCTGATGAAAAAATAATGCGGTCAAAATCTCTCTGAAATTCACTGCGGTCTTTATCGATGTAATTTGATTTTTCTTTTCCGATTCTCTGCTTACTGAGCAACTTATGCCATTTCATTTATGTTATTTTCCTTTTTCTATAACGGACGAATCCATATATTTCTTCATTATCAGGTGCAAGGTCCCGTCCTTACGCATGGATTCAAGAGCTACATTAAAACGGTCACGCAAGTCACCCATTTGTTTATTTTTGTAAAAAGCAACATAGACTTTATTGAAACTGACAGGAGGGTAAAGTTTCCGTATCTGCCCTTCCAGCCCTTGCTTACGAATGGTATGTAATGTTGAAGCAGTATCCCCAAGTAATATATCAAAACGCCCTTTAATTAACTTGGCAACATTCATTACCGGGGAAACAACTTTCTCAATATGGGCTTCCGGCACATTATTTTCAAAAAAAATGTCAACTTTCTTTCCATAATTGTAACCACTTACAACACCGAACCTGAATTCCTTCATTTTAGACAAATCACCATCAAAAACAATATCCGAATCCTTGCGAACAAAAAAAGAAATGGTCTCACCCCTGATCGGATTACTGAAATACATCTTTTGCTCTCTATCCGGGACCTTCAATATTCCGAAAAGGCCGTCAGCATGCCCATTCATGCCCATATGCAAAGCGCGCTTCCATGGAACAAGATTTATATCCAGGTCCACATTCATGCGGTGAAAGCTTTCCCGCATAATTTCAATATCCCATCCCTTAAGGGTTCCATTCTGGCAATACGCATAAGGAGTATACTCCAAGGAAACAAAAGAGTACCTATCCGCCCGCACAGCAGTTGTTGATAGTATAAATACGGCACAAAGAAGCCAGAAGGCAGCGGTTATCTTGACACCCCTAACCATCTATCAGTCCACATACTTCTTCATAATACGTTCCCATGTCCCATCCGCCCGCACAGATTTAAGAGCAACATTAAAACGATCACGCAAATAAGCAAGCCTGCGTTTTTTAGAAAAAGTAATATAAATATTATTCTCAGCAACCGGAGGATCAAGACTGCGGACCTTTCCTTTCAACCCCTCATTACGAATGGTGTGTAATGTTGAAAAGTGATCACCAACTAAAATATTGAAACGGCCCTTGATAAGCTTGGCAAGATTCATTTCCGTATCAACCACTCGTTCGACACGACCTGTTTTTGAAGCTTCGGCAAGAAATTCATCAAACTTTGATCCGTAGCTGAAATCACGAATCACTCCAAAAGAAAGATTCTGCAACTTCTCTAGATCTCCATTAAAATCAAGCTTCGAATCCTGCCGTACAAATAAAGAAATCTGTTCCACACGCACAGGATCACTGTAATACATTTTCTCCATACGCTCAGGTATCTTCACTGCTCCGAAAATACCGTCTACATGGCCGAGCATTGCCATTTGCAAAGCCCGCTTCCATGGCAAAAGCAAAATGTTAACATCAATATTCATACGCCGAAAACATTCCTCAAGAATCTCAATATCAGACCCTACGGGAACTCCGTCTTCATATATCGAATATGGTAAATATTCTAAGGACACAAACGTATATTCTCTCGCCACTCCTATACTGGGAACAAACAAGAGAAACATGCAGAGGAATAATGTAACCAGACTTCGCTTAATAAAAATTTCCAACATACTGAAACAATAGCTCAAACAGACAACAGCGGCAACAAATTCATCTTTTTTTTAAGTAAGCGACTACCCCCGATAAGAAAACAACAGCTTCAAAATCTTGCGCACCCTGTCTGAGAAAAGCTTCTCCCCAAGCAACTTCCCGGCAACCTTCTTATTCATCTCAGACAACGTGGGATAAGGATGAATGGCCCCGGCAAGAGTTGCTAGTCCTACCTTACCATTCACAGCAGCAACCCATTCGGAAAGCAGCTCTCCGGCATGGACCGCAACAATCTGGCAACCGATGGGCTTTTCTCTTTCATTAAGCAAAAGTTTGATCCGTCCCCGCCCTTCGCCTTCAGCCAGAGCGCGATCACTGGACGAAAATTCTTCGACCACCGTTTTATATTTTATACCTGCCTGCTGAGCTGCTTTCTCATTCATGCCTACACTGGCAAGCTCCGGGTCGGTATAAGTACACCATGGCAACCAAGTGTAATCAGCCTTGCGCGAAATACGGAAGACAGCATTGGAAATTACGATTCCACCCTCATATCCTGCGGCGTGGGTAAAACGATGCTTCCCGATCACATCCCCGGCAGCGTAGATATTGGGTACTGAGGTACGCATACGCGCATCAACAACAACCGAGCCCCGTTCAAGTTCAACACCTATATCTTCCAGCCCCAATCCGGCTGTATTTGATCTGCGCCCCATTGCGACTAAAAGTTGCGCCCCTCTGACACTCATACGCTCCCCGACTGATTCCAACAGCACTTCAACTCCGCCGTCGGACTTGCGAACTTCATGAATCTGTGACCCGAGAATAAAACGCACTCCATCATTAGCCATGCCATCCATGACATAACGAGCCATGTCCTCATCTTCCCGGCTGAGAATCTGGTTACTGCGCTGAACGACTGTGACCTTGGTTCCCAAGCGCTGAAAAGACTGGGCCATTTCCACGGCAATAGGACCGCCGCCGAGTATAACCAGCGATTCCGGCAATTCCGGCAACGAAAACACATCCACATTGGTCAGATATAAGACTTCATTCAGGCCTTTAACAGGCGGGGCAGATGGAGAAGAACCTGTTGCAACCACCCATGACCGGGCAGAGACGCTACCCTCGTTCAGAGAAACAGAATGAGAATCAATGAACCGGGCTTCGCCGAAACGAACCTCAACGCCCAATGAATTGAATCGTTCCACGGAATCATGAACCTGAATTTTCGCTATAACCTCGCTGATACGCTTGGCGACCTGTGCGTAATCCACCGGAGGCAGCTCAACCTCGGGCAACCCGAAATCCCCGGACCTCTCCATGAGATGACGCACCCGTGCGGTACGGATCAGGGTTTTACTGGGCACACAACCGAAATGCAGGCAATCACCGCCCAATTTATCTTCTTTGTCGACGAGCAGGACTTTTACGCCCAGCTGTGCGGCCCCGGCAGCAACGGTAAGTCCGGCAGCACCGCCACCGATCACACCGAGATCGTAGTCATATTTAGCCATGTCATCTCCACGTTAAATGTGCAGCACGCCCCTCAAAGCAGCTCCATAAAGTCCGCTTTCCTGATTGTCATTCAAGAACACGGGGATCTGCCTTAAGTAATCTCCCATGGAGCTGGAATCGAGAAATTCTTCCAAAAATACGGGTTGCTCAACCACAAAGGGATTCTTGGCTACAATGCCCCCGGCAATATACAGCCCCCCGGTTGCGCAAACACTGATAGCGTAGTTACGGCAACAACGAGCGGTAAACCGGGAATACCATTCAAGAGTTATATTGCCCTGCTTCATTTTTGCTGCAATATCGCGCGGCTCAAGGTCTTCCCCGGTGAGATAGAGGTGAAGCATGTTCAGCCCGCGCCCGGTCAGGACCTCATCGCCGCAGCAATAGCTGATCTTACGCTTATCCATAACGAACTTACAGAAATCCAGCTCTTCAGCAGTCTGGCAGGGAAAACTGATATGACCTGCTTCCGACGGAACAGGAACATAGCCCAGCTCGGAAACAGGAACAGGAACCAGTGCGCAATGCCCCAGCCCGGTTCCGGCACCGATAACCCCAACTGTTCCGGTAGGTGAAATTTCAGCCTCATGGACAACCAGGCATCCTTCCACCGCAGCTGTGCGGCAGGCATAAGCCTGCGCGGCAAAATCATTGATCAGCACGGCGGCACGGAAACCGTATTTCTTATAGCCGTCCCTAAAATCCACATCCCAGTCCACATTGGTAACGTTGCAATATACACCGCCTACCACCGGACCTGCCACAGCAATGACCGTGACATCAAAATCAGACGGCATGTAGGGAAAATCACTTTCAGCCAGCATTTCCATAAGATGATCAAAACTGCGAGCCTGTACACTTGAGAGCCAGACTGTCTCCTTCATGACCAGTTCATGGCCCGAACCGGACTCAAACGCGGCAAATCTGCTGTTTGTGCCGCCAATATCAACGGCTAGAACAAGTCCCATTATAGCAATCCCCTACTCTGAAAATTAAAATTCGTTTCCATATTTACTGACCGGAATTCTAATACATTCAGGAGAATAAATAAATGCGAACCATGTGGATTTCATCAGGAGTCAAAAATCGGACACGAAAAAGCCCGGTACGAACTGCCCCGTATAGGAACGCCGCACCGGGCCGATTATTCAATTATGCCCTGGAGATCTGTCGTATACGCCTATGAAGCCTTAGCCTTCACCAAAGGAACTTCATGCAGAATCTTATCCTTGGAATTCTTCTCATCCCTGCGCATTTTGATATACTTGCGGGTAATATTTCTGAGGGCTTCGGCCTTTTCTTCACGGTCATCCGCATCAAGAAAGGCACCAAGCTTTCTTTCCAGCTTGTAAGGATTCTGTTCCTTTTTAATGGCGATAACACCGTCGAGGATCATTTTCTGATTAATCAGCTCGTTGCGGGTCCGGCAACGCACGGTTTCAGCCATGGGCGCGAAAATCATGTTGCTGAAAATTACCCCGTAAAGAGTGGAAATAAATGCAACCGGAATATGTTTGAGAATCATTGCCGGATTATCGATACCCATGAGCAGACCGATCAGCCCGATTACAGAACCGGCTACACCGAACGCGGGAGCAAAGCGGGCCATGGACTGGAAAACACGCTCGGATTCACCGCGACGCATATTGAAAAATGACATTTCAGTCTTCAGGCAATCCTTGATTTCATCTTCCTCAAAATTATCCACCAGCAACATAAGTGCATTGCGCAAAAAGGAAATAGTTGTTTTTTCGCCAGCTTTTTCAAGAGAAAGCATGCCGTCCATTTTAGAACGAACACTCAGGTCCAACAAAGTCTCGACAATCTCCTCATGGGTGGCAAGGCGGGTGGAGTAAGTATCCTGCACCACTCGGAAAGCTTCGCGCAGCTGCTCCACCGGATAGCTGAGCAACACAGCAACAGCTAGGCCGGAAAGCACAATGGCAAGGGCGGCCCCGTTCCAATAAAGAGCGATTCCACCGCTGAGCCAGAAACTGGCTCCGAAAACAGCTAAGGCGACGATGACACCGATTAAATTCTTCTTATTCATTGCAGACCTCCTTACTGAGCCTTGACGTCAGTATTTATGACTACGATCTCTACCCTGCGGTTGTTGCCTGCCACCTTACCCATATCTCCGGGCAGTTCCGGGGCAACCCCGCCTCGTCCGCTGACTATAATGCGGACCGGGTCGATTGTTTTTTTATTAATCAGATATTCAGCGACCTGAGCGGCGCGCCTTGCGGAAAGCTCAAAAGTATTCTTCTTGCCAATCTTGGCAGCATCTGATCCATCGGTATGCCCGATTATATGAATTGCGTGTTTACTGGTCTTGAGAACCTCGGCAACCTCTGCAAGGTACTTGCGGGTCTTGGCTTCAAAGCCGTTTTGTCCCGGAGCGAAAAATGCGTTGCCGCGCATGACGATCTTCAGTTCACCATCTTCCTCTTTCATGCTCACAGCCCCGTCATCACTACGGTAAAGAACATCTTCAGGAGTCATGACAACTCTGGCTGAACTGGACATGGCTTCACGATGAAATGAGATCATCTCAATAAGTCCGTCCGCAGGATCGACCGCAACCTGAGACTGGGCATTGCCCTCAAAAATGACTTTTATATTCTCTTTTGACTGGCTGTAGATAAACAACACCACAAAAAGAACGAACATAACCATCATCAGGTCGGACCACGGGACCGCCCAGCCGTTCAGGCCGGAAGTATCCGCATCCCCTGAATTAAAATCCATGAGATCAAGTTCACATTTCAGTTCATCGAATTTCATACCATGCTCCATCGTCTGATGAGTTCGGGACTTAGCCCGCGGTTCTCTTTCGATCTATGGAGCAAGGGTAATGCCAATCGCCGCAACAGTGTATATTACAGGGACTAAGAAAGGATATTTTTACTTAAGGAAAAGATAAAAATTGAAAATGTCAAAAACAGGACATAAACGGATAGTCCGAAAAAAAAGACGGTTTCCGAATTCGGAAACCGTCTTTATAAAATTCTAAATATAAAAACTGCTACAAATCGATGCAAAGACCGTCCTGAGCCATAATGATCTTTTCAGGCCTGAACTCGGCAAGCTGGGAAAATTCCTTTGTATCTTCCAGAAATTTCTGAAGCTGAAAATCATCAAGCACCGGCTCCTGATGAAAGAGGCAAAGCGTCTTGACTTTAGCCATTCCGGAAAGTTCCACAGCAATGATATTGTTAGAATGTCCCCAGTCTTCCTTGATGGAATTAGCCTCCGCAAAGGAGTACTGGGCATCCATGATCAAAAGATCCGCTTCCTTGAAAAATTCGACGAATCCCTTATCAGCAAGGGCCGTAGCACTTTTGTGTTCACAGTCGGTAGAATAAACAGCTGATTTGCCGCCTTTTTCAAAACGATATCCAAAGGAACCGCCCGGATGATACTGGGCCTTGACCTCGATATTAACCTCGGCAACTTCCAGCTTCTGCCCGGTCTTAAGGCGGATAAAATCAAATTCAGCTGCCAGATTCTCAAAATGAACCGGGAAGCAGGGTTCGCTCTGCTGGTTACGCAACACCTTTTCTATACCGGGATGACCGCCGTAAAAAGTGATTTTATTACCGGGAATGTAGGCAGGAACGAAAAACGGAAAACCCTGAATATGATCCCAATGCAAATGGGACATAAAGATATGAAAATGCGCTCCCGGAGCCCCCATACGTTCGGCCATGACTTTATTACCCAAGTCGCGCAATCCGGTCCCGCAATCACAAATAATGTATTCATCTCCCTGTCCTTCAACCTGAATGCAGGGAGTATTGGTCCCGTAAGAACCGCGGACAGGAAAAGGCAGCTCATTGTCAATGAACCGATCAAGATCGGTACTTGAATCAATACCTTTCTCGACTGCAATTTCCAATGCTGCCTTAACTTTAGCTCTGGCCCTTTCGGCATTATATGTAGCAGACAGGGAACCTCGCGCTCCCCAGATGCAAACCTTCATTAAACACTCCTGTACAGTAATTTATTAATTATTACATTTAGAAGCACAAAAGAGCAACAAAAGCGTACAAAAAATAACATGCCAGCTTCAATTAGCATTCACTTTTGCTAATTTTCAAACTATCACTAAAATAAGAATCAGGCCTAACGCCATTTAAAATGATAGATATCTATAAAAAGGATTCATGATGAGTATATACAGAACCGTAAAACCATTCGTGCTGGGATCAGGTTCCCCACGCCGCAAAGACCTGCTTGGGTCCGCCGGGCTTGAATTCGAAATCAAGCCCGCAACCTGCGACGAGCCAGCCCCCTACCCCGGTCAGGACCCTGAAGATTATGCAATAAAAATGGCGGAACTCAAGGCTGAAAACGTAGCCGCAAACAATCCTCAAGCATATGTATTAGGCTCGGACACCATAGTAGTCCGTGACCGGGATATTTTAGGCAAACCAGTGGACCGCGATGAAGCATATCAAATGGTCAAATCCCTTTGCGGACATAAACACAAAGTAATCAGCGGCTGTGCTCTCATTTCACCAGAGGGTAAAAAGATCAGCTACGCGGTCTCTACCGAAGTAGAGTTCATAGACTTCAACGAAGCAGCGGTTCGCGCCTACGCCGCCACCGGAGAACCGGATGACAAAGCCGGAGCATATGCCATTCAAGGACAAGGCGCATTTCTAGTCAAAGGGATCAGCGGATCATACACCAATGTAGTCGGATTGCCGCTGGCACGGGTGATTGAGACTTTGGTGGATTTGGGAGTGGTTGTTGCAGGGGATTGCTAAATTTCACCAGCGCATGGTATATAAAAATATCAAAAGGAGCTTTTAATGAAAAAGACGCTAAACTTATCTTTTTTCTGTCTGCTGCTCATCTCGCTGGTACTGATTCAAAGCAATATTGCGAAAGCAGAAAGCAAGATCGGAAAGGCTGTTGAATACATGTGCTGCAAACAGTATGAATTACCTAAAGGGTCGTATAAGGATTCATGCTGGAACATTAAATGGACTATTCCCGACGTAAAATACCAAGGTGGAAAACTAACCCATTGCAGCGACAAATTCATTGCAAGGTGCAAATCTGAAACACCTACAGAAACAGGAAGATACTCCCGTCTTAATGGTATCCCATGCAGCAAAGTCATCGAATGCAACTTTCGACTTAAAAACGTTGATGGAAGGCTGGAGTGCGAATAATGCTAGAACAATAGATATTCAGCAACCGCTAACCTAACGGGTCACCATGCGCAATCGCTTACCTCTACACAAACGAATCCCCTTCAAACTCGCTTGTGTGCTCTCAAGTTTGGTCTTTGCAATCATCATAACATCAGAGATTCTCAGCTACCACTACGTAAAGGCTGATGTTCTAGGCAAAATCCAAAATGACCAAATACTTGAAGCCAAATACATTGCTCACGATATTGATGTTAAACTAAAAGCAAGAATTAAATTTTTAAACTTCCTTGCCTCCTCCCTTACCCCGCAACAACTTGCAAACCCGGAATTATTACAAAAAGAACTGCGCCAATACAGCTCCCTGACCAATTTCTTTAAGCAGGGGATTACAGTTTTACGCGCCGATGGCAGCGGCCTGATAGCGGAATTTCCTATAATGCCCGGTCGCAATAAACTGACATTTTATGATTCTGAATGGTTTCTGCGGACACAGGAAGAAACAGGAGTAATTATCAGCAGTCCGTTCAGAGGACGTGACAGCGGCTCCCCCATTATTGCTATGGCCGCAGCCATTCGCGACAAAAACGGTCAACTAATCGGAATCCTAGCCACCCCCATACTTTTGAATGACCCGGATTTTCTAGGCTACGCTTATGACCAACACCGTCAATTTAGTGATGTGCTCATCATTTCCAGAGCAGACGAAATCTTTGTTGCAGCAAACAACAAAAACATGGTCCTAAAGCCTACCCCGGCCCGAGGAGTTAACAAGCTTCACGATAAAGTAATGGATGGATTTAATGGAGTAGGGACAACCATAAATGCTTTCGGGGTCGAAGACATCTCGGCCATATCAGACGTTAGCATCACAAACTGGTTTGTAGTGGTGCGAACCCCTTCAAAAATTGCATTTGCTCCGTTGAGAGACCGTTTACAAGCAAACGTGGCAATTGCCTTTTTAATCGTATTCATAACCTCTTCCACTATTTTTCTGGTCTTGCATACATATTTCCTTCCCCTTGAAAATGCCGCCCGCGAAGTCAGAATAATGAGCACCGACGGCCTTAAGTCTTTACCCCAAAAAAGAAACGACGAAATTGGCGACCTGATCCGGGGTTTCAACTATCTGGTCGAAACAGTGACCGAAAAAACTGAAGATTTGGAACTGGTGAATACAAAACTTGAAAAACTTTCCCAGACCGATGGACTGACAAAAGTTTTCAATAGACGCTACTTTGATAAAAGCCTTGAGCAGAGCTGGCGCACTCATCGCAGAAGCGGCCACCCCTTGTCACTAATCATGCTGGATATTGATTTTTTCAAAAAATACAATGATGTATATGGCCACTTGCAGGGTGATGAATGTCTAAAAATTATTGCCGAATCACTAAATGCAACGCTTAAAAGACCGACTGACATCTTTGCCCGTTACGGGGGAGAAGAGTTTGCGGCCATTATCGCCAACGATGAAGAAGGAGTAAAACAAGTAGCTGAAACAATGCGCCGGACAATCGAAAATTTGAAGCTGACACACAAAGATTCACCGCATGAAATAGTTACCATAAGCCTTGGTGTTACGACTATTATTCCCGAAAATGATACACCACCGGAAATACTGATCTTGCAAGCGGATGAAGCTCTTTACAAGAGTAAGGAGAATGGGCGAAACAGGGTTGAAGTATTCAATAACGAACGGAATGCTTAATAATTACCGCTTGCCTCCACACATTTAGTGATTATTCTAGCTGTAACTCAATCACATGGAGCAAGAAAATGATCAGCTACGAATTCCTGCTTACGGCATTAGTGGTGGTACTCATGCCCGGAACAGGTGTAATTTACACTGTTTCAAACGGCTTATTCCTTGGAAAAAAAGCGAGCCTGACTGCGGCTGCGGGCTGCACTGCCGGGATAATCCCCCACCTGACAGCGTCGGTACTGGGTTTATCTGCAATCCTGCATATGAGCGCACTTGCATTTCAATTGATGAAATTTACCGGAGCTGCCTACCTGCTCTACCTTGCATGGGCTACCTGGCGGGACACAGGAGGCTTAAGCTTTGACAAGCCCGGCGAAAATAAACAAATCCAGCTATGGCAGATTGCAAAACGCGGATTTCTCATAAATATTCTCAATCCTAAGCTGTCCATCTTCTTCCTTGCTTTTCTGCCTCTTTTCGTACCGCAGGAAGCAAGTTCCCCCACTCTGCACATGATTGTTTTAAGTGCTGTCTTTATGGCTATGACCTTAATAGTCTTCATAGGCTATGGTCTTTGCGCCACCAGTGTACGTAATCAGGTAATGTCTTCACCAAGCATTATCCGCTGGCTGCAAAGATCATTTGCGGTCATCTTTGCCGCTCTTGGATTAAAGCTGGCAACGGCTGAACAGTAAAAAAGAATACCCCTTTTAACGATACTGATCGTAAATTTTCTTAATAGTCCCGTCATTTAAAAGCTTATCTATAGCTTTATTAAACCTCGGAATCGCATCTTTTTTGCTGGGATGAAAACGGATCATCATCTCAAGTGAATCATAAGGTTTGCTGACTGCCAGCTTGCCGTTAAGACCTTGTTCCTTGATCTGGTAAAAGGCAAAATCCTTATTCATAAGGGCCTGGTCCAAACGATCAGCAAGTAGCAATTGCACCAGCTTGTTCTCATTTTCCAGAATATGGGAATTAATACGACCATCAGCAAAATACGGGCTGTAAACAGGGTAGTAATAACCCCGGACCACTCCCACTGTCTTGCCAAGCAAATCTTTTGGGGCAACGTCAGGAATAACTTTATCGGCCCTGAACAAAACAATAGAATCCGAGACAGCAAACGGCTTGCTGAATTCTCCTAGGACCTTGGCTGATTGCCGCCATACAGGATTGGACATGGGCTCAATATCTAATTCCCCGGCATCAAATTTACGCTGAGAACGATTGAAAGGGCAACGCACAAATTCAAAAGTATCTCCAGTCTCTTGACCAAAGGCATTAAATATATCTTTTACAATACCCGTTCTGACGTCTCCCTCTTTAAAATAGTATGGGGGAAAAGACCCCTCATGAAGCATAACACGAAGGGTTTCCGCAGCACTAACATTAACAAAAACAACACCTGCTAAAAATAATACTGCTACAAAACAAATCGCCAACTGCTTCATTTTTTGCTACCCCTCCCTGAAAAGCCCATGAATTTAATTTACAACCCAATACCTTAAAATCCACTTTATAACAACAATGATACTTCAAACAAGCGCAGCTGTGTCAATTCTGACACATTGTTTTTTTCTAAGACCATCAAGGACAAACGGCACATCCAAAACAACTGGATAATCAAAAATGAGCAAATCGGCTTTCAGCACCATCTTCAAAAGTACTGTGGCATGGGAAGTGAGGCTTCTTCAGCAAAAATTGAAATCAGAAGGCATCACCGCTTTTGTTGATGATGAAAACATTACAATCGCCAAACCCTATCTCGCTCATGCAATAGGCGGAATAGGCCTCAGAGTTTACACTGAAGATGCTGAACGAGCAGTTGCCATCATTCGTAAATTTCAGCCGTCTAAAATGAATCCGGCTGCCTGCCGGGCAACCTGCCCCAAATGCGGAAACGAAGTCGCTCTGCGCCTGAAATGGCCTAAAGAAATACTCTTTCTAGCCGTCCTGCTGCTGGGAATTCCATTTGTACTGCTCACCCGTCTAGGCTGCACCAAATGTGAGTATATCTGGTGGGGCTAAAATAAGGATCATAAATTATGCCATCAATCGATCTCTCACATACCATAAAAAACGGCATGCCCGTATTTCCCGGCACAGAAACTCCAACTATTGAAGAAGTCTTTTCCCATGAGGTACACGGCTTCCGGGAGCACAGATTAAATATATTCTCACACGTAGGGACTCATATCGACGCACCGGATCACATGATTGCCGGAGGAGAAACTCTCGACAGCATGGACGTAAACCGCTTCATCGGACCGGGAATCTGTATCGACTGCACCCACAGGAATTTGAGCTCACCTGAAATCAATATTGATGACCTCATTCCATATGAAGCTGAAATAAGTAAATGCGACTTCATCCTGCTTAACACCGGCTGGTACAATAACTGGGGAGAGCAAAAATACTTCACCCGCTATCCGGCTCTTAATGCTGAAGCTGCACGCTGGCTGATTGACTTCAATTTGAAGGGGGTAGGGGTGGATGTGATCTCCATTGACTCTGCTGAAATCAGTGGTTTTGCGGTGCACAACATCCTGCTGGAACAGGGCACCATAATTATTGAAAACCTCAACGCACTGCACCTTCTGCCTGATGAGGGTTTTATATTTTCCTGCCTTCCGCTTAAATTTGAAAATGCAGATGGTTCCCCGGTCAGGGCTGTTGCCACATACTGACAGAAATGTATGTATTTTGAACATTTACTAAAAAAACATATTACACTGGAAACCATGCCGCCCTACCACAAAAACCCTCACCCCTACCCTAAAACCCTACCCTCATTTACAGTCTTAATTACCTAAAATACGGGGTTTAGCCCGTTTACACAAAATCCTCCCAGCCACATAATGTAGTTGAAGAGAGCGAGGCTTTCGTTTGCAAAGCCAGCATCAAAGGAGGATAAAAAATGAGCTACGAAACAATCACAAAAGTGACCCAGGATATTGTTCTTGAAGGAACCAAACCAGCAAAAGAAGTGGCCCTGTCCATTGGCAAACCTTACTCAACGTTGCTGCGGGAGATAAATCCTTTTGACAACAACGCGAAGCTCGGAGCTGTCACTTTGATGGATATCCTTAAAACAACCAAAGAAACAAAACCCCTTGAGTTTATTGCCGAGTCTATCGGTTATACCCTTAAGCCGCGTGCAAATTAAACGTACACCAATATATTTATAAGACAAGGCTGAATTCATAATGAATTCAGCCTTGTCATTTCTGGACTTTTTACCGCTTTACACCGATACTGCCGACATGAAAAACATCAGCATTAATCTTACGCATGTAGCTACCCTCGGCCCGGTGGGACACCTGCCCAAGGCACCGGGAACTTGGGGATCTGCCGCTGCTCTTATTACCGCACCGTTTTTATTTCTGCCCTTCCAGCTCCCGGTCAGAATCCTGATTCTGGGGTTGATTTTTTATTTCGGAGCCAAAGCTTGCACCGCAGCAGAGCAGCAACTAGGAGAAAAAGACCCCAGCAGCGTCGTCATTGATGAACTGCTTGGACAGTGGCTTGTTTTCCTGCCCTTCTCCGCTGTTGTAGACTGGCACCTGATTGTGGGCTTTGTTCTTTTCAGAATCTTTGACATCACCAAACCCTACCCTATCAAGCAGTCTGAAAATTGGCTGAAAGAAGGATGGGGGGTCATGATTGATGATGCCTTTGCAGGGCTATATGCCATGATTGGTCTATGGTTGATCCGTTATTTGACCTAAAATATCTTATATCCCGACCCAAAATAAAATCCCCGCTTTCTTCTGGAAAGCGGGGATTTTATTTTCAGATGAAACTTTATCAGCTGTCTAGTAAGTCAGCCTGAACTGGGCTCTTCTATTCTTGGCCCATGCTGTTTCGTTCTGGCCGGGATCAAGGGGATCTTCTTCGCCGAAGCTTACTATGCTCAGCCTTTCAGGAGCCACTCCAAGCAAAATGAGAAACTCATAAGCTGCACGGGCACGGCGCTCACCAAGGGCGAGGTTATACTCTTCAGTTCCACGATCATCGCAATAGCCTTCGATAACCATGGTCACGTTGTCGAACTTCTTGAGAATTTCAGCTTTCTGTTGCAGCAGGGGACGGTATTCCTGTTTAATTTCAAAGGAGTCGAAATCAAAGTGAACCATATTTCCCAGCTCTACAACAGCATCGTCAAAAGCCTTTTTAGCGGCAACAGCCATACGCTCTTCTTCAAGAGCCTGTTCCTGAAGGGCTTTCTCTCTTTCAAGACGGGCCTGCTCTTCTTTATCCAGCTGTTCCTTGTTCTGCTGCTCAGCCATTCTTTCTTCGACAGCAGGGCTGGCCGAGGTAGACTCAACACGCTTCTTGGAACAACCGGTGCCAAGGCCGGCAATCAACATGAATACTACACACAAAATTATAGCTCTAGCTCTCATTTGCCCTCCTGAATAAGGAACTTTTAAGGACAGGAGTTTGTCCACACGCTTAGAAACAATACACTAACTTAGACTTTCAATACATCGACCCTAAAGTGTTTTGTGAAAAAATCAAGTCATGCCTGCAACAAAACGGTTAAATCACTCCTCAATTTACGATTTATGGGCCTTACCCCATGCCGGGGCCTTTGCAACACCGTTTCCGGTAGGTACCAGCATAGCCGGGTCGCCATGCCGCGTAGTCAGATAAATCTTGTACTTACCGTTTCTGCTGGATGAGAAAGCAATAAAATAACCGTCCGGTCCGAATGCCGGATCTTCATCATTGCCGGGACCGAAAGTAAGCTGTCTTTCCCCTCCGCTCTTGAGGTCATGCACAAAAATGCGGTGGCCCAAAGGAGTCTGACGGGAAAAAGCCACATAACGACCATCCGGACTGATGGTCGGGTTGGTATTGTATTTGCCTTCCGTGGTCACACGGGTAACAACACCGCTATTCATATCCAACAGAAAAATATGAGGATTACCGAACCTTGCAGAGGTGAAAACCATCTTCTGCCCGGTACGGTCAAAATCAGGCGAAACTTCGATGGCCCAACTTTTTGCAAGGGCCTTCTTGGGCTTATAATTCCCGTTGATCAAAAAAATATCAGAATTACCGTTCATGGTCAGGGTAGCGGCCATATTGCCGTCAGGCAGAAACTCCGGCCCGATTACGGTATTACCGGGGAAACTTTTCTGATCAATCTTTCCGGTAGCCCGGTCCCAGACGCAGAGCAGGTGCTGACGTGAGCCCAGACGGGTAAAAACCAATCTGTTCCCGTCAGGGGACCAATTGGGACTCAGGTTGATTCCGCCAAGTGAGCTGATCTGTCTGAGATTTCGGCCCTGGGGGCTGACCGTATAAATCTCCTTGTTCTTGCCCTGTTTACGGACAAAAGCGATAGAAGATTCAAAAAAACCGTCCCGCCCGGTAAGAATACGCATCAGGTGGGAACAAAAACGGTCGGCAATACGAGGCAGCATCTCCTCGGTAACCATGGAGTACTTTTTGCCCAGAATGGTGCGCCCGTTAAAAGTTCCGATGCAGCGCAAAAGCAAATTCTTCTCACCGTTGGGCCGAATCTCCCAGCCGGCAGTCAGGGCAAGGTCCACCTTGGAAAGACGTAGCGGCTTAATATCAATGTCACCGGGACGGACTCCCCGAGAAGGGTCGCCGCCGAGAATATCAGTGATGGGTACGATGTTAAGAAAAGGGAGAAAGCCTAAATCCTTGGTAAGATCCTTATTGAAAGTCCCGGCTTCGGCAGGCAGGGGCAAATCCTTATCCTTAGAACCTTTGTACTTTCCTTCGGGTACAGTCTTGGGCGGCAGCAGGATAATATTCACCTTACGCTGACCTGGACCGTAAATATCCACGGTAAGGGTATCCGCTGCAAAAAGGTTCCCGACTGCCAGAAGCATTAGCAACATGACTACCAGCAACCCGAGAGCGGATTTTTTTATACTCAATTTATTTTTTTTCATAATTGTGAACCTGCTCTACTGATCAAGATCATGCAGGTTAAAGTTTACAATGAGATTCCTGATGGATTTTCCCGGAGGCTTGGGAAGCACTTCTGTATCCCGCAGGGCGGTCAATACTGAATCATCAAAATCAACATTGCCCGATGAATCCAGCAGCTTGATACTGCTGATTTCACCACTGGATTTCAATTTAATTTCCACACGGGCCATGAGATTCTGCTTCTGCCCGAAAACCGGATATCTCCAATTCTTGCGCACCGCTTCCTTAACAATGGAAGCGTACACCTGCACCAGCCCCGAAGCACCGGCAGTGCCATCGGCGTGCCCGGTTACAGCAGTTGATTTTGCGCTTTTAGCCAGTGAAGCAAGATCACTGGCAACAGCGTTCCGTTCCTCTTTTTCCTGTTTCTTAACAATGTTAGCCAGTGAAGCAAGGTCGGCAGCGAGGGCATCCTCTGCCGAGACTTCAGGTTTCTTTTCAACCTTTTTCTTCACGACCTTTTCAGGAACTGGTTTCTTCTCCGCTTTTTTGGGTGAAGCTTTCTTTTCTACCGGTTTCTCAATCTTTTTCACCGGCTTTTTCTTGGTTGTGGTCTTCACTTTCTTGGGTGAAATTTTCTTTGCATCCGGCTTGGGCTTAACTTTAGGTTTGGGCTTGGCCTTGGGCTTTGGAACGGGCTTGGGAGTCGGTGCTTTAGTTGTTTCAGGCTTAACTTTCGGCACAACTTTCGGTTTTGCTTCAGGAATAGCGACAGCATTGGGCTTGGCAAGCCTGGAGGAAGCTTTAGGTGCAGGAGCTTTTTTAACAACCGGAGCAGCGGGCAGAGGGGCAAGGCTGACCAGATCAACCTTGTACACGGGCATATCAAGTGAAATCTTTACCGGAGGCGAGACTGACCATGTCAAAGCCAGAAATACCAGCCCGACATGAAGGAGTAAAGATATGAAAAGGCCGATGATCTTCATCAATAAATTCGCCTGTAGTATTCCTTAACTATTTCTTTTTCTTTTGAACAGGTTCTGCCACTACGCCCAGTCTGTCGATTCCGGCGGCTTTGATCTCGCCCATGACTTTAACCACTTCGCCATAAGCAACATTCTTGTCCGCACGCAGGAAAAGCATTTTATTCTGCTTTTTAACGAGCTTCTCAAGATGGGACTGCAACTCATCAAAACCGACCTTGTATTCATCAAGATAAATATCGCCCTTGTCGCTAATGGAAAGCACAAGGTGCTCATTATCCTGCGGCAGGGAACGTACGGTTCTGGTCTGCGGCAGATCAACCTCAACCCCCTGAGTCATCAGCGGTGCGGTAACCATAAAAATGATCAACAGCACCAGCATGACGTCAACAAAGGGAGTCACGTTGATTTCAGCCAGCATGCCCCGGTTATTGGTGGAAATACCCATACCTACTCCTCTGAAGAACTTTTGCCGGAAGGCTCAACCCATGAAACTTCGCGTTCCACACGATTGAGAAAAGTACCCGCGAAGTTGACCAGTTCGGTCTCAATTCCATTCAGTACACCGAGGAAAAAGTTGTAAAAAATGGTTGCCGGGATAGCCACAGCAAGACCGATAGCGGTGGCTACCAATGCTTCGGAAATACCGGGAGCAACCGCAGACAGAGCGGCAGACTTAGCGGAACCGATAGCATGAAAGGAATTCATGATCCCCCAGACGGTACCGAACAATCCTATAAACGGAGCGCCGTTGGCACAGGTAGCAAGAAATGAAAGTGAAGTGGTAAGCTTCTTCATTTCAGAACTGACCTTGCGGCGCAAAATACGACGCAGAGTATCTTTGATCAGACGACGTTTGTGGCTGGCACTGACTGCGGATTTTTCCAGCACGCGGTATTCCTTTACCGCTGCGGTTCCGATGCGATTAAGAGGAGAACTTTCAGTCTTGCTGATTTCGGTCAGCCCGGAAGAAAGGGAATCAGCCTCTTCCATAATTTTGCTACCCTTGAGAATCAGGGTCCTTGCCCGGCCAAGGGAAATCAATTTCCAGAAGATGATTGTCCAGCTCCAGAGAGACATGCCCGCCAGCAGGCAGAGTACGCCCTTGACCACAATTGTGGCCTGATCGAGCATCGCGAAAATTCCGCCCTGTGGTAAAAAATCCATACTGCACCGCACCTTTGTTTTGCCAACGCCATCAGACGTACGGCATTTAGATGAAATTATTTCAGCTTAAGCTCTGCACAATGGCAGGCAGAACCTCTTCCGCCGCGCCCTGAAGAAACACATCGCTAAATGATGTGTAGGCGGACGGAGCCTTGTTTATCTCGATAATACAGCCCCCCGCTTCCTGTATCCGGGGCGGAATGAGGCTGGCGGGAACAACGTCCCCGGAAGTCCCGGCAACGATAACCAGATCGGACTGATCGGCAAGTTCAAAGGCTGCCTTGTAAGCTTCAGAAGGAATCTGTTCTCCATAGAAAACCAGATCCGGCCTGATTATCCCGGAACATTGCGGACATCTCACCGGAAGTTCAACCCCGGCATCAATTCGTTCCGCAGGGAACGGAGCAAAACACTCCATGCAATAAAAGTCACTGCAATTGCCATGAAATTCAATCACGTTCACGGACCCGGCACGCTGATGCAAGCCGTCAATATTCTGGGTGATCACACCTTGCAAATATCCGTCTTTTTCCAGCTGGGCCAGTCCCCGGTGACCTGCATTAGGTTCGGCACTTTTAAGCATGGAATCCGCTTCCAGCAAAAATTTCCAAACTGTAACAGGATCGGACTGCAAGGCTCGGATAGAAGCAACCTTTTCCGGGTCGTATTTGGACCACAACCCGCCCGGACTGCGAAAATCAGGTATACCGCTGGCAACAGACATCCCCGCTCCGGTCAAAGCAACAGCACAACGTGCTTTTTTAATAAGCTGCGTTGCCTGTTCTATCCCGGATTTAAGGTTGCCCATATCTTGCCTAGCAACGTTTCATTATTTTCTGAACCAATTCGCGAGAATTTTCCTCGGCTTGTGCATACTCTTCAATGCTTAATCCTGCGCCAAGGGCAACCTTACGGCGCATTTCCAAACCGACAAGATCGCCGGGAGCGTGCGCATCATTATTGATTACCAGCTTGGCCCCGTGCTTCCGAGCAAGAGCCGCCACATGCCCATTAGTCAGGCTGTGTCCCTTGCGGGTGGTAATCTCCAAGTAGACACCATATTCAGCGGCAAGTTTAACTTCCACGTCAGTAATCATGCCGGGATGGGCCAATACGTCAACTTTAGCTTCAATAGCAGCAAGATTTGTACCCTCGGCAACCGGTTCCACAATGGTTTCACCGTGACAGACCACAATCTGGGCACCGGCTTTACGGGCATATTCAGTCATGTCTCCGATCAGTCCCGGAGGAACATGGGTCAGCTCCACTCCGGCAAAGACATCAATATCAAAATAATGACCGTGTTTCTTTGCAAATCTGCGAACATTTTCAAGAATAATATCAATATTGCTGGAATCGGCATGATCAGTCATTGCCAGAGCACGGTAACCCGCAACCTTGGCCCGTCTAGCCAGTTCCGCAGGGATAAGTTCCCCGTCGCTGAACACAGTATGGGTATGAAAATCTATCATAGAATCGACCTACATTTTATATTTAAAGTCATCAGCGGAAAGTCCTTCCAGATCATCTTCCCAGCCGGACTTCTCTTCAACTTTTTCTTCAATATCTTTGGTCCCGGCCACATCTATAACCTTGCGCGCTACACGCACCGGACAGTCCGCCCGCACAGCCAAAGCCACAGCATCGGAAGGACGGGAATCAATCGCCACAAGCTCATCATCCTTACGGACCATGATCTCAGCGTAAAAAGTGCCCTGCTCGATATCGACGATATCAACAGACACCACTTCCCCGCCGAAAGTGGCAATGGTAGACAAAAGCAGATCGTGGGTCATGGGCCGCGGAAAAGAAACTTCATTGAGAACCAGTGAGATAGCCATGGCCTCCATAGCACCTATCCAGATAGGCAGGACCATGCCCAGTTCTTCGCTTTTCAATACCAGAACCGGGGTCTCGGTATCATTTTCCACCGCCAGACCGTAAACCTGCATTTCTACCATGGTTCCCCCACCTTAGCACCCACAAGGGAATGATTCTTGGCTTCAGTGATCTTCACTTTGACCAGTTTGCCTCCGAGCTGCTGCCCTTCATCATAACCTGCAAAGTGGACATTGACCACCCGCCCGCCGGGATCTTTACCCCGCCATGACATGCCGCCAACTTCCTGCCTCTTGCTGGGTCGCTCCAGCAGAACCACGGTTTCAAGACCTTCTAAAGCTTCTAGACTTTCTCTAGTAATACGGTTTTGTCTTTCCTGCAAGCGGGCAAGGCGCGCCTGCGCGACATCTTCAGGAACTTTCGGTTTCATTTTTACAGCCGCAACTCCCGGACGATCGGAGTACTTAAAGGAAAAGCTGCTTTCATAACGCACCCGTTCCAGCATATCCATGGTCTGTTCAAAATCTTCGTCTGTCTCGCCGGGGAAACCCACAATTAAATCCGTGGTCAAGGAAATATTCGGACAGGCCTCTTTCAGCCCTTCCACAATTCCAAGATAACGTTCGCGGTCATATTTGCGGCCCATCTTTTTCAGAATATTATCTGAACCGGACTGCACGGGAAGGTGCAGGCTGGGACAAAGATTGGGCAGCTCGCCAAAGGCTTTGATCACCTCAGGAGCGATGTCCTTGGGATGGGAAGTGGTGAAACGAATGCGCTCCAGACCTTCTATAGCGGAAATTTTGTAGAGCAGCTCTGCAAAGCTGATATCGTCGCCTTTTTTATCTATACCGAAGCTGTTCACGTTCTGGCCCAGCAAACAAATTTCACGGATGCCGGATTTAACCAAATGCTGACATTCTTTGATAACAGCTTCCGACAAACGGGATTTCTGACGACCACGGGTATAAGGCACGATGCAATAAGCGCAGAAATTATCGCAGCCCTGCATGATATTCACAAATGCCTGACCGGGAATGGTTCCGATACCCGGAGGGATCAAGTCCAGATTGGGCTGCATTTCACCGCCCTCACGTTCCGGGTAATCGGCGAGAAAATCATTGAGAACCAGCCGCTTATCATGATTTGCGGCAAGATCTTCCAGCGCGTCCGGGGCCTGTGCAATACCGTCACTGCCGAAAACAAGGCGTACGTGCGGGAATTTTTCAAGGAATCCGTCACCGATCTGCTGGGCAACACAACCGCCAACAGCCGCAAAGCTACCGGGCTTCTTGCACAGCGGAGCCAGCCGTCCCAGCACGCTGTAAACTTTCTGCTCCGGCTTCTCGCGAACGGAACAGGTGTTAAGAATAAATATATCTGCTTCAGATTCAGTAACAGCTGTCCAGCCACGGCTCTCCATGGCCCGGATCAGCCAGTCTGAATCGTGCACGTTCATCTGACATCCGAATGTTAGTACTGTAAATTTCATACCCGGCTCATACGCTATATATATATGATGGTAARGCGCGGGRGGGCGGGTTTGGGCGGGGAAGGTTGATGGAATATAGCCCCCGGACCGACGTCCGGGGGCTTGCTACATTAATTGGGGGCTTGCTATATTAATCTATGGAAGTTGGTTTATTGTTTTGCAGTTAGGGCATTTGTATCCCTCTTTTTTAAGCAGATAATAAACAACCGTAATCCCCGTAAGATAACAGATAAAAGAAATCCCTTCACCAAGCACGAAGATGTCACCCAACAACATTAATATAAAGATAACCACAGTGACTCTTGTTATATCTTTAAGAGGCAATACACCATATTCTTGTCCACATTTTTGACAACAAATAGTCTTTGTTAATTTTGGCATGATGAACATTAGCCCCACAAGAAACATAATACCAATAATAAAATACCATAAATACCGCACCAACGACACACTACCTTCTTTTACTTTTAGTATTAGATTTTTCCATTGCATCGCGTAAACGCCCCTGAGAATCTTTGTCTGCGCCAAAAATATCAGAGATAGCGATTGCACCTACATCATAGAGCATTTGAACAGGAGCCCCTACAAAAGCTCCTGTCAAAAATCCAGCTAATGTTCCCGCTGGACCTAATGTTGACCCCCAAGTTGCTCCGATCGGTGCTCCTTTTGCGGCTCCTTTCAAACCGGAAGTGCCGAGTTCCATAATGCTTAAACCATTTTTATTCTTTTTAGCTTGCTTCGTATCTAAGGCAGGCACGTCAGCTTTGGGTTTAGCCTGCTGATTAGGATCAACAGTATCCGCCAAAGGACTGGACCACCCACTGGTTGCTTCTATAGCCGCACGCCGCTGATCATTTCTCTTATCCGCCGCAGCACTAGCCTTGCGATCCTGTTTCGCCTGTAAACTGACATCATATTTAGCCTCTTTTTCCGCCAAATCTTTAGCGGTCTTTGCCACTTCCCAGCCTGCTTGCGCACCTGTTTTGTTTAGATCCGTCAAAGCCTGCTTGCTTTATTTATTGCGATTAAAGAAAATCCCCCGGATAGGGGCCGGGGGATTTAAAATTATTCAATCAGTTGCACAATCAGCTGTCCTTTTCGTCATCCTTCGCTTCTTTACGATTGTACACCCAATAGGCGATCCAAAAACCCGGAATCATGAAAAAGAATTCTAGTCCAACTCCGATCCATGTTCTTGAACCCAAAAGATAATGCACGGCAAAGGCTGCATTGATGAGCCCTATAAATATACCTTTCTGCTTATTTGTTCTTAACATACCTGCTCCTTTTATCATATATACACGAAGGGCGTTCTTACCACTTAGAATCAATAACTCCCCAAACTCCTTTTGCGAAATCTGACATATCAGACTGATCAACACCTTCTTTAATTGTTCCTTTCAGTAGTCCAGAAGAAAAACCACCCACAAATCCAACAACCCCACCAGCTCCAGTCCCAACTCCGGGGGCAACACTCCCTACAGTTGCTCCAAGCAGCCCATATTTTATACCATCTTGCAAACCTCTCCCTAGAATATTGGCCCCAGAAGCAAGAGCGGCCGCCCGTCGCTGCCTACTCAACTGCCCTTCTTTCACAGCCTTACGATCTATCTTAGCCTGTAAACTAGCATCAAATTTGCTTTGCTGATTAGGATCAACAGTATCCGCCAAAGGACTGGACCACCCACTGGTTGCTTCTATAGCCGCACGCCGCTGATCATTTCTCTTATCCGCCGCCGCACTAGCCTTGCGATCCTGTTTCGCTTGCTCTTTTGCAGTAACTTGAGCCTGCTTAGCCGCCAAATCTTTAGCAGCATTTGCCACTTCCCAGCCTGTTTGCGCTCCTGTTTTGTTTAGGTCCGCTAAAGACTGCTTGCTTCAGTTATTGCTATTAAAGAAAAGCCCCCAAACTAGAGTCCGGGGGCTGGTTATGTTTTATGGCAATTGGTTAATTGTTTTACAGTTGTAGCATTTATATCCTTCTTCTTTGAAAAGATAATAACACCCTGCAATGGCGAGAAGGATACTGATTGAAAAGCCACCTAACCCAATCACAACATTACCTATTGCTACCCCCATCGCTCCTAACAAATACAAATAAGCTTGGGATTTATTCGGACGAACTACAAACTCATGACCGCAATTCAAACAAAATATAGTCCTATCAGAACGACCAAAGTAAACAATCAAGCCAACTGTATAACAAATCAGCACAACTAATCCGATCGCAAATTTCATTATTTAAAATCCTTTTTATGTGTATTAGGTTTAGCTGTTCCAAGAATTCCAAAGGAATCTTCCAAATCATTTTTATTCACACCAAACATATCAGCTAAGCCTTTAATGCCAACTACATCATATGCACCGACAGCAGCCCCATAAAAGCCTCCAGTTATGGTGGCCGCAATTCTTCCGCGAACACCTAATGGCTTTCCAAGTTTCTCAAAAGCAAGAGCTCCGCTGACAGCCCCGCCGGCCATACCTTTACCTAAATCCCAAAGATCAAAATCATCTTCATTCTTTTTAGCTTGCTTCGTATCTAAGGCAGGCACGTCAGCTTTGGGCTTAGCCTGCTGATTAGGATCAACAGTATCCGCCAAAGGACTGGACCACCCACTGGTTGCTTCTATAGCCGCACGCCGCTGATCATTTCTCTTATCCGCCGCCGCACTAGCCTTGCGATCCTGTTTCGCCTGTAAACTGGCATCAAATTGGGCCTGTTTAGCCGCCAACCCTTGAGCTGCCTGTGTAGCTTTCTGGCCTGCCAGCTCACCGGATTGGTTCAGGTGCCCCAGAGAATTCTGACTCCCTTTCTCATAATTCGCATTATTTGTCGCATTTTGCCCCCCTCCACCGCTAGGGGTATCATCCCCACTGTAGTCCGGACTTCCCAAATTGGTATTGTGACCCAATGCAGCAGCTTTACTTTCCATTTCCCGGGCGTGTTGAGCACTTGATTTAGACATAGCACTGCCCCCACCTAAAGTGTCCGACTGACCGCTTGCTCCGGCGTGCCCTGAACCAGAAACACTGAACAACCCGACCCGATCAATAAAATTAACCGGATCATCCGCGCAATACCCGTACACATCCACATCGCCGCCAGCAAGACCGAGAGGATCAGGAGTAATGAACCGCCCGATGGAAGGATCGTATTCACGATATCCGAAGTGGACCAACCCGGTATCCTTGTCATACAACCCGGCAGCGAATCCGAGCGGGATGTCCATGCGTTCATTAGTATCGATAGTTTTATTTCCAAACGAATCACGGATAATACGCTTTACCTCATTTCCCTCGCCATTAGCAACTATATAAATAGTCCCCACCTGATCAGTGGCAAAGTAATAAATTTCTTCATTCACACGCATGGCAATGGGATCACCATCTTCATCGTATGCGAATTCTTTTCGGTTACCGTAATTATCAGTCACAACGGCAAGGGTGGTGAAATCGAGCCAAAGGTAGCTCTCCACTATCTTTCCATTGATTGACTTTGAAACTCGCCTGCCTTCAGGATCAATGGTGTAATTGATGCGCCTGCCGTCGGAGAGGTTAACCTGCTCTAACTGACCGGAATGATGGTAGCTGTATCTAGTTACATGCTGACCGTCCTGCTTCGTGATGAGACGACCATATTCATCATAGAAATATTGTACACTCCCTGCCTTTTCCAATCGCAACCCCGGACCATAACGGAATGTACGTTGCGGCATCCGTACGGTTGCACCAAAGTAACGCTCACCGTATTTTCCGTACAAATACTCTTCAACCAGCTTTTCACCACTCCAGACTTTATGCAGCCTGCCCCCGGCATCGTATTCGTATTTCAGCTTTTGAGTAAAATTCTCGAATGCAATCAACCTCTCGATAATACGCCCGTTTTCATCACTCCCCGTTGCCAGCACGGAAAACGGTTCTGATGTTCCCGGCACGATGAACGGGACTACACGAACGGCGTCTTCGGGACTGTACTCAACGTTATCCCGTTCAAATTCATCGAACAAGTTTTCCCCTGTTCCGGTCTGGGGTGTACGCGACCTGCTCTCCCTTTGAAAATCGTAAGACATACTAATGCCTCCTAAATTAAAGATTTCGGAAACTGTCATGAATCCCCGTGATTCAAGACAATTAAAATCCCTCATACCTTCAATTTACCGGACATCACGGACCTGAATCAGGGGACTCAGGTCCGCCTTTGGGCACAAAAAAAGAGAGCCTCCTGCACACGCAGAAAGCTCTCTTCTTCAAATTATATTTACTACAGGCTAGAAAAAATCAGGATCAACAGCAGCCTTGCCGTTCTCAAGCATGATCTTGTAGAACCTGATTACCTTTTCATCCACCGGAACTATTGGAAAATTCTTCCGGCAGGCATCGCAGGTTGCCATGGCTGGCTGTGTCGGTGCGATGTAAGGAACTTCCCGACCACAAAACGGGCAGGGAAACATAAATATTATCTCCATCCCGCAGGGCTTGACCGGAGATAAAGGTTTGCGGGTTTCAGACATCAATTATCCTTTCAAAAGGTCTTTACCGGTCATTTCTTCAGGAACGGAAATGCCCATGTGATTCAAAATTGTGGGTGCAATGTCGCAGAGTGCGCCTTCAGCAGGGTTGGAACCCTCGAAAGCATCGCCGATAAATACCAGCGGAACATTGTTTAGGCTGTGCGCAGTCTGCGGACCGCCGTTACCGTCGATCATTTCCTCGGCATTACCGTGGTCGGCAGTCAGCAGGATGACCCCGCCGATTTCCTTAACCGCTTCCACGATCTTACCGACGCATGCATCAACAGTTTCGCAGGCCTTAATGGCTGCCGGGATAATGCCCGAATGGCCGACCATGTCAAGGTTGGCAAGGTTGCAGATACACAGGGAATATTTCGGCAGAGCTTCGATAAGCTTATCGGTTACTTCCTCAGCACTCATCTGCGGCTTAAGGTCGTAAGTAGCCACCTCGCGCGGAGAAGGAACAAGAATACGGTCCTCACCCTCGAAAGGCTCTTCGCGTCCGCCATTCATAAAATATGTCACGTGGGCATACTTTTCAGTTTCGGCAATACGCAGCTGCTTCAGCCCCTTATCCGCCACAACTTCCCCGATTGGGTTGCTGATGTTGAGCGGAGGGAAGGCATTAGGAAAAGGAAAGTCGGATTCGTACTGCGTCATAGTCACGAACCCACTGAATTCAGGAGCTTTAGGACGATCGAATTCACTGAAATCCTTCACCGCAAGTGCCCGGCAAATCTGACGGGCGCGGTCAGCACGAAAGTTGAAAAAGAACACGCCGTCACCGTCTTTCAAGGTTCCGTCAACACCGGAAAGAATGCGCGGCTTGATGAATTCATCTGTTTCACCGGCAGCATAAGCATCTTCAACAGCCTTGACCGGATCAGAAACTTCCTGACCTTCACCAAGAACCAGAGCCTTGTAGGAAAGCTCGTTGCGTTCGTAATGCTTGTCACGGTCCATGGAGTAGTAACGACCGGAAATGGAAGCCACTTTACCGGCACCGATTTCAGCCATTTTGTCCACAAGCTGCTGCATGTAAACTTTACCGCTGGTGGGTGAAGTATCACGGCCATCCATAAAAGCATGGACAAAGATTTCCTTGATCCCGGCATCCTTGGCAACTTCAATCAGAGCGTAAAGATGATTGATATGGGAATGCACTCCGCCGTCGGAAAGAAGGCCCATGTAATGCAGACGTCCGTCCGCAGCTTTAACATTATCCATGAGGGAGCTGATAGCCTCATTGGCCGCCAGCTCTTTTTTCTCAATGGTAATGTCAATGCGGGTCATGTCCTGATAAACAACCCGGCCCGCCCCGATGTTGGTATGACCAACCTCGGAGTTGCCCATGAAGCCGTCAGGAAGCCCCACCGCACGGCCAGCGCATTTAAGCTGGGTCTGCGGACAGCTTCTGAGCAGCCCGTCAAGGACGGGAGTGTTGGCAAGTTTAACTGCGTTGCCTTTACCTTCGGGGGCAATCCCCCAGCCGTCCAGAATAAGCAGGACTGCGGGAGCACCGGTTTGCTGAGACATGTTTAAATTCCTTGCGCAGGCTTAATCCTGCGGCTTGAGGTTTAGATCCATTCTGGTGCCTTCGGACCAGAGACCTTCCACGTTATAAAATCCGCGGTTTTCTTCCTGAAAAATGTGGACGATAATATCGTTCAGATCGAGAAGGATCCAGTCTCCGGTTTTGTAGCCTTCCATACCGAGATATTCGATATTATCGCTGGAAAGCTGTTCCAGAACGAAATCAGCCAAAGCCTGTGCATGACGCACGCCCTTCGCCCCGGCAACCATTACAACTTCGGCAATGGGGCAGATTCCCTGCACGTCCACTGCGGAAACATCACTGGCCTGTTTTTCGTCCATCCACTGCGCAACAAGCTGCACTTTATCCTTAGTATCGATCTGTTTAAATTTCTTTTCTTTAGTTTTCATTCTTTTGGTTTGATTAACCGGCGTTCTCCCCTTACGGAAAACGCGCTTGAATCCGGACCGCAAACAGCGGGAATAAAGGACTTTAAGTCCCTGCGTGCCTGACATCCAACACATCCGGCCTGACGCAGTTCTCACATTTCGTCCAAAGTACAATATGATTATATAGAGAATTTACGCCCGCTACGCAATCAATACTATAGCCTACTTTTAAATGGTTTTCAATTGTGAAAATAATTTTCGAATTCGAAAAAACACCGTCAAAAATTCAATGACTTGTTGACGGTGGGTAAACACTTATGCAATAAACTTCGTCATGCTTAACCACACCTTTTTATCCCTTTTCTTTTTTAGGACTGAAATATAGTCATCCCGTGGTTATGGAAAAAACACTGATTGTAAGTTTACCGGGCCACGGGCGCAAACCCCGTGGCCTTTTTTTATACTGTTAACACAAACCCTGTACCGGGATCAGCCATATCAGGAGGCAAGCGATGATCTTCGACGTAGACAAGGAAACAATGCCGAGGGAAGAGCTGGAAGAATTGCAGCTCAAACGCTTGAAGCAACTTTGCGAACGCGTTTATGCCAACGTTCCTTTTTACACCAACAAGTTTAAGGAACTGGGTATCGAACCCAAGGACATCAACTCCCTTTCCGATCTTACCAGACTGCCTTTTACTGAAAAGCAGGACCTGCGTAACCACTACCCCTTCGGCCTCTTTGCTGTTTCCCGCGAGAACATCGTCCGCATCCACTCTTCTTCCGGTACCACCGGCAAGGCAACCGTTGTCGGCTACACCAAGCGCGACATCAAGAACTGGGCGGACCTGATGGCCCGTTCCTTCGCTATTGCCGGGGCTACTCCTGAAGACAGCATCCACAATGCTTACGGTTATGGTCTTTTTACCGGGGGCCTCGGCGCTCACTACGGTGCGGAAGCACTGGGCGCGACCATCATCCCGGTTTCCGGCGGCGGCACCAGACGGCAGATCATGCTGCTCAAAGATTTCGGCGCGGACGTAATCTGCTGCACCCCCTCCTACGCCCTGTTCCTCTATGAAACAGGCAAGGAAATGGGCATTGATTTCAGCAAACTGCCCCTTAGAATCGGTATCTTCGGTGCTGAGCCGTGGACTGAATCCATGCGCCGCGACATTGAGAGCAAACTCAACATCAAGGCTCTCGACATTTACGGCCTGTCCGAAATCATGGGTCCCGGCGTTGCTATGGAATGTGCCGAAGAACAGAAAGGCCTGCATATCATGGAAGACCACTTTCTGCCTGAAATCATAAACCCAGAAACCGGCGAGCATGTAGAGCCCGGCGAAGTGGGCGAGCTGGTAATCACCACCCTGACCAAGGAAGGCATCCCGCTCATTCGCTACCGCACCCGCGACCTGACCCGTCTGAACTACACAGCCTGCCGTTGCGGCCGCACCTTTGCCCGCATGCAGCGTGTAACCGGACGTAGTGACGATATGCTCATCATCCGCGGCGTGAACGTCTTCCCGTCCCAGATTGAGTCCATCCTCGTTGAGACCGAAGGCATTTCCCCGCATTACCAACTCGTTGTTGAACGTGACGGCAATCTCGACATTCTCACTGTTAAAGTTGAAATTTCAGGTTCCTCGTTCTCTGATGAAATTAAAAATTTACAGCGTCTCGAAAGAAAGATACAAAAAACTATTAAGGAATTCCTTGGCGTAACAGCCAGAGTCAAGCTTGTGGAACCCAAATCCATTGAACGTTCCATGGGTAAGGCCCAGAGAATTATCGACCTGCGTAATCAGAACCAGCAATAGAACCTATCAAAAGCGAGGAAACACCATGAAATGTGACCAGCTATCCATATTCCTTGAGAACCGTGCCGGCAGACTTGCTGAAGTTACTCGTCTGCTTACTGAAAACAAAGTCAACATCCGTGCCCTCTCTCTTGCCGACACTTCTGATTTCGGCATCCTGAGAGTCATCGTGTCCGACTTTGAAACTGCGCAGAAAGTGCTTAAAGACGCAGGCTTCACCGTTGGTAAAACCTCCGTTGTGGCAGTAGAGGTCGACGACCAGCCCGGCGGACTGCACAACCTGCTCGAAATGCTGCGCGGGTCCGGTATCAACGTGGAATACATGTACGCCTTTGTACACCAGTCCGGTGCCAATGCCGTAATTATCTTCCGCTTTGACCGCACCGATCAGGCAATTGAACTTCTCACTGAGAAGAACATCAAAATGCTTCCCAGCGAAGAGCTTTGTAAGCTTTAAACTATTTAGCTTCACAAACAAATCAAAGGGAGATTTTAGCTATTATTAGTTAAAATCTCCCTTTTGTTTTATGTATACAAAATGAACATCAAACTACTCAAACAAGAAGCCCCCTGCCGTTGGCGTATGGAGAAATACGGCCCCATGCGCGTTGACGCTATGTTTTTCGGCAACAAAGATATTATCCTTGATCTGGACGAGACCACAGTCTCGCAGGTTCGTGATGTGGCATCACTTCCGGGCGTGGTAAGTCCGGTCTGCGCCATGCCGGACGCCCATTCCGGTTACGGCTTTCCCATCGGCGGGGTCGGTGCCTTTGATGAAAAACACGGAATAATTTCTGCTGGAGGGGTCGGTTTTGATATTTCCTGCGGCGTGCGTACCCTGACCACCGGACTGACCCGGCAGGACTTGATCACCTGCGATGAAAAGCTGGCTGATTTACTTTTTAGACGAATTCCATCAGGAACGGGAGTTGGCGGTGAGATAATCCTTGAAGGAGACTTGCTGGATGAAATGCTGCGCGGCGGTGCCTCATGGGCTGTGGGGCAAGGCATGGGCCAACCGGAGGACCTCGGCAGGATTGAAGGTAACGGACGCAACAATTTTGCTGATCCGAAAAAAGTTCCGCAGAGGGCTAAGCAGCGCATGCGCAACCAGTTGGGATCACTGGGATCAGGGAATCACTATCTGGAAGTTCAATATGTGGAAGAAATTTATGATGCAGCCAAAGCTGCGGCCTTCGGCATCGAAATTGATGATGTGGTGGTCAGCATCCATTGCGGGTCGCGCGGCTTGGGCCACCAGATTGCCAAGGATTACCTGCCCATGATGGCTAAAGCCGCCCCCGGATTCGGCATCAAACTGCCTCATCGCGATATTGCCTGCACACCTATCAGCTCAGAGCTGGGTCAGGATTACCTCGGGGCCATGGGAGCGGGCATCAACTGCGCCCTTGCCAACCGTCAGGTAATCACCCACCTTGTGCGCCAATGCTTTGCTGATCTTTTACCGCAGGCTGATTTGCGACTGCTTTATGATGTGAGTCATAACACCTGCCAGCGTGAAAAATTCAATGTTAACGGCAAAAAGCGCAATCTCTGGGTACACCGCAAAGGCGCAACCCGCGCCCTTGGCCCGGACCACCCGGAACTTCCCAGTGAATTCAAAAAACACGGTCAGCCGATAATCATCGGTGGAAGCATGGGGACGGCTTCCTACATCCTTGCCGGAACAAAGCAGGCTGCGGAAATTTCATTTTCGTCCTGCTGTCACGGTGCCGGGCGGGTTATGAGCCGAACCAAAGCGCGCAAGAATTTCAAAGGAAGTAAAATCCAAAAAGAACTGGGCAGGCGCGGAATCATCATCCGCAGCGGCTCAATCAAGGGCATTGCCGAGGAAGCCCCCCTTGCCTACAAAAACATCGATTCGATTATTGAATCAACCCAAACAGCCGGAATATCAGAAAAGGTTGCCTGCTTGCGACCAATTTTATGCATTAAGGGCTAATAATTGTGGAAATAGATTATGTTTTGGCTTAAGTTATCCTGATGGAAAATATTGAAGTAATCAACAAGGATTGGCTGGCCTCCATGGCCTCCACCAAAAAGGAATTCCTGACCAAGCTTTTTGCCGTATTCCTGCACGATGAACCTGCGCGGGTAATCAAAATCAGGGAAGCCTTCGAAGCCGGACAAATGGATGAACTGAAATACCTTGCCCACTCCCTTAAAGGCGCTGCCGCCACCATGGGTGCCGACAGGGTTCGCGAAGCCTGCCTGAGACTGGAATACAGTGCCCGCGACGAAGACAAAGAACTCTCGGAAAAGAACCTGCACATTCTTGAGGACGAGATGAAACTTGTTTACGATTTCATGAGCGAATTCATCCAGTAACAGATCAGTTTAAATAAATTTCAAACTGAAAAACCGGGAGTTCTCCCGGTTTTTCAGCTTTATACTTCTTTAGATTGTAATTGCCGTACCAATAGTAATCACCTTATCCGCAGGAATCCGCAAATAATCGAGAGGATCTTCGGACATGGAACTGAACAGAATAAAAAGCTTACGACGCAGCAAATGCTTTTTATTCTCCTTGTTTAAACGCAGCAACATCCTCCCCATGTAAAAAGAACTGTCCGTGCTGCTCAGCCCCAACTGGTTCCATGACTGAACCAGCACAAGCGAAAGATTTGGCTTTTCCATGAAACCGTAGTTCACGGTCATCCAATAAATATTTTTATCAATATTTTTAAGCGCGATGCGACTGTGCGGATCAAGATAGGGATCACTGGCAGTAGTTACCCGCAAAAAAACAAGCTTTTCATGCACAACCCGGTTATTGCGCAAATGTTGCAAAAACGCATGGGGGACGGATTCTGATGCAGTAAGAAAAACAGCCTCCCCCGGAACCTTGGCCAGCATATACTTTTCAATTTCAGGTTCCAGATTCGAAACCTCCAGCCCCCGCTTCTGCAACAACCCTCTCAGCTTGGCACGTCCCCAGATCCAGACAAACATGCCATAAGCAATAAGCCCTGCCAGCAGGATGGGGAACCAGCCACCCCCGGCGATCTTGGTGAAGTTGACGATGAAAAAACCAAGATCAAAAATTGCAAAAAATCCGGTCAGTACTGCGGCTAAAACCCACGGGCAATTGCGAATCTTGCGCAGGTAAAACCAGAATAAATAGGTGGTAATTACCATGGTCCCGGTTATGGCGATACCGTAAGCCCCGGCCAGATTTTCCGATTCCCTGAAAAAAATCACCAACAGAATGCACAACGCGGCCATAATCCAATTAACCGAGCGCACAAAGACCTGACCGGGATTATCCTCCGAGGTTTGCAAAATACGGATACGAGGCACAAAACCCAGATGCACAGCCTGTGCGGTAAGGGAAAAAGCCCCGGAAATAATGGCCTGAGAGGCAATGATTGCCGCAAAGGTTGCCAGCCCCACCATGGGCAGGGTCAAAAATTTCGGAAAAAGACTGAAAAAAGGATTGATAATGGCATGGGGATTCCTGATCAGCATAGCTCCCTGCCCAAGATAATTGAGAAGTAGACTAGGCAGAGCCACGCAATACCATGCCAGAGTGATCGGCTTGCGCCCGAAATGGCCCATATCGGCAAAAAGAGCCTCTCCCCCGGTAACACAGAGTACAACCGCGCCAAGGACCATACAGCCGGCAATTCCGTTTTCAACGAAAAAATTAACCGCATAATACGGCCTGAAGGCCTGCAAGACCTCTGGATTACCCACTGCGCTAAACAATCCGAAGGCACCGATCACCGTAAACCAGACCAGCATAACCGGACCGAACAACCGTCCTATCTTCTCGGTACCGCTGCTCTGAAAAGCAAAAAGGGCCAGCAAAATTGTACAGGCGATATGAGTCGTATACTTATGTGCGGCAGTAGTGGCTACATCCAGCCCCTCAATAGCGGAAAGCACGGAAATAGCAGGAGTGATGACCCCGTCCCCATAAAGCAAAGCACCGCCGATCATGGCAGCAAAAAGCATAAATGAAGCAGATCTGCGCTGCCCCGCATGACTGACCAGTTCGTAAAGTGCAAAAATACCGCCCTCGCCTTTATTATCTGCTGCCATGACGAATGTAACGTATTTCAGGCAGATCACGATCAGCAAAGACCAGATAATCAGGGAAAGCACCCCCAGCACATTTGCCGGGTTAAGCGTGATGGCATGGTGCCCGCTGAAACAGGCTTTCATGGCATAGAGCGGGCTGGTGCCGATATCACCGAACACAACCCCCAACGCGCCCAGCGCAAGTGCGGTCTGGCGGCTCTTTGCTTTATGCTTTGTCATAACTTCCCTGTACAAATCTCTAACGAACAAAAAAAGGGAAAACTACCACAATAGTTTTCCCTTAAGTGATAAAGCACCTTACGCTTACTTACCCTTACGCCCATAGGTTTCCTGCTCAATTAGCCATTTTCCATCCTTGAGCAGGAATTCAAAAGAAGGAGTAAATTTACCACGTCCGTCATTACTGCGGTAATCCCAGGCAACCCTTGCACGACACTTATTGCCTTCAACTTTAAATTCAGTAATTTTGAACAGACGCAGCTTGAATGAACTATCCACCCAATATGATGCACAACGGGGCAGACTTTCACTGAATCCCTTGAACAAATTCTCTTCTTTGTAATTACAGGGAAAAGACTTAATCACAGCATTATCTGCATAAAGCCCGCGGATAGCATCGAAATCCCTTAAATTGTAAGCGTCCTTATAATCAAAAAGAACATCCTTGATCTGAACCCGCACATCCTCCTCAGAAGAAGCCCCGGCGGAAACAGCAGCGCAGAGAACAACCAGCAACATCAACATTGAAAGCAAAATTTTCTTCACAGCAAACACCTTCTAATATGTATTTTTATGCAACTGCATTCCTTTTAAAACAATTCGAAATAAAAATCAGCAAATCCCGTTCATTCTACGCCACTTTTGCAGACAATTTTTCACCTCTTCAAAAGTTTCGTCGGGAGTTTTCCCGGCAGTATCCACAATGCATTCGGCATTGTGATCTTCCTGAAATTTAACATCCACCCCGATAACTTCCCCAAGATCCTCGAAATCCCTACCTGTGCGCTGCCGCTCAAGGGCTTTTTCATAAAGCCCGGCCATAACCAGCCCCTGTTGCCGCCCGGACTCACGCTTCATGGCCATATTCACCGGACAGCGCAAATAAACTTCAGCAAAATATTCTATTTTTTCACGGGCATCATTGCGCCAGCAAAGCTCATGAGCAGAACCATCCATAATCACACACCGCCCCGATTCCATGATGGAAATGGCGTCTTCCACAAAAAGGTTATAGGCCCGCTGCCGCTCATCGCAGGTGTATTCAGGATTGGGAATATAAATTTTACGCCGCTCATCCATGCAGAGCAGCACAACCTTAACCCCTTCCGCACGCAATTGCTCATAAAACTTTCCGGCAATGGTACTCTTGCCGCATGCAGGCAATCCGGTAATCCAGATAGCCCAGTTCCTGTTAACGCATATACCGTTCGAATTGGACATAATCGAAGACCTCATCCTCAAGGACATTTTCAATAAACCGCATCAGTGCATCGCGCACTTCCTGCGGATGATCCGGATACCAAACCGGAGAAGCAACGACCAACCCCCTGAACACGAAAAAAGGAGCCATAACCTGTAATACTTCATCATCCCCGGTCTTTTCAAGATATGTTTCCATATAGGTCATGTACAGGTTACGCAGCTTACTGGAAAACTTCCCCCCTGAATAAAGCCCGAAAAGAATATAATTGGTAGCCATGCAGCAAAGATCCCCGGCAGGCTCACCCCACTCACCCCTGCTGCGGTCCAGAACGCTGAATCCGTCCGGCCCGCCCATGAGAACATTCCAAGGATGAAAATCACCATGTACTGCACATAAACGGTGGGTGTAATGAAAAAGTTTCCAACGCCAGTCGATCAGCTTTTTCTCCAGATTCACAAAGCGGTCCTGTGAAAAAAAATCACAGGGATGTTTGAATGCCTCATCCACCAGCCCCATGATACATTCACTGGAACCGATCAAATCCCGGATACGGCGCATGTACAGATGGGGATCATACTTTTTCACAGAATGGATTTCAGCCAGCCACTCAGCAAGATCGACAACATTCTGTTCGTCCTGCTCCTGCAACTCTCCGTTACGAATACGTTCAAGATCATTAAAATAATCGTAGCCCTGCAACTTCTCATTGAGGATAAAAAACTCCTGCGGTTCATTAAGCGGGAGCATCTCACCGTCACGGCTGATATAACCGATGCCCATAGGCTTCACATGGCGCGGCAAACGGGCTGAAGCCTCATACTGAAACATAAGTACCGCTGCACGGTCCCAATAAAACTGATGCCCGTAATTATCCCCCTTCATAACCGAAATCACGGTTTCCAGCTTCTCGCCGTCTACGGTAAAAAGAACCAATAATGGCTTGCCGTAGCCGAATTTCTTCATACCCTGCTTATCCAAAGAGCCGATATCCCCATAATCCACAAGGGACGCGCCGAGACCGAAAGCCTCTTTCAAGTATGTTTCAAGCATGGAAGCTGTGATTTCAATCATGATCCATCCTCCGGGATTTTACCCCAAGGATACAGGAACTGAGAACTTACTTACAAACTATTTTTAATAAAAAAACCGGAACCCTGAAAACAGGATTCCGGCTTGAAAGCAAATTGTATAAATTATTAAGGTCTACAGCTTACCAAAATTTTTCTCGTAACGAGCCCAGAACTCTTCCTCGGTGTAGGAATGTTCCTGAGTACCGAGTTTTTCAACGCAGTAAACCGCGCTGACAGCACCAACGTGGGCAGCTTCAACAAGATTTTTACCCATGGCGAGGCCCTTGATCAGACCTGCGCGAAACGCATCGCCTGCTCCGGTGGGATCTTCCACAACTTCAGCCTTGGCTGCGGGAACTTTTGTTTCGCCGTCTTTTTCAACAACGAGACAGCCGTGCTCACCGAGAGTCACGATGATGGAATCGCAGATTTCCATGAGTTCATCACGGGTTTTACCTGTAGATTTCATTATCATTTCCAGTTCGTAGTCATTGGAAACAAGAATCTTGCAACCGCCGATCATTTCCAGCAGCTGTTCGCCGCTGAATGCGGGGATATTCTGGCCCGGATCGTAAATGTAGGAAACACCTTTTTCGCGGTAGACCTTGGGAAAATTCTGCATATCATCAAGGTTACCGGGGGAAACGATAGCCAGTGCATCTGCGGGATTAACAGCTGAGAAATCGTAATCACAACCGTATTTCATAGCACCGGGGTTGAATCCGGTAATCTGGTTATCGGATTTGTCAGTGGTGATGTAGGCTCCGGCGGTGAATTCATCATCAACGCGCTTGATGCCTTCACGGGTAATTTTGTTATCGTCCAGCCATTTTTCGTAGCCGTCGAAATCCTTACCGGCAGTACCGAGGATCACAGGCTTTTCATCCAGCATGGAAAGAGCGTAAGCAATGTTTCCGGCTGTACCGCCAAAACGTTCGTCAAGGCCGTCTACCAAAAAGCATACGTTAAGCATGTGGATTTTATCGGGCAGGATATGATCGGCGAAGCTACCGGGAAAACTCATAATTCTGTCGTAGGCCAAAGAACCGGAAACCAATATCTGCATTTGTTTGAACTCCTGAATAAATTTGGATCGGGCAAAAAAAGGAATCTCTGCCCGCTTAAGTTTTGCGGACAGAGACTATGCTTTCTTTTATGGGAAAGTCAATTAGAGGCTACTTTGTATGACTTTTCACCCATTCAAAAAACTCTTCATTACCCTGCTTAGACTCAAGGGCAACAATCGCCGGGCAGTCATAACTATGAATATTCTTTACTGTCTGGATCAATTTATCCACCAGCTCCGGCGATGTTTTAGCAATAAGCACCGCTTCCTCGGAACGCTCAAGCTTACCTTCCCACCAGTACATGGATTCCATTTTATCAAAGATATTCACGCAGGCTGCAAGATGGCGCATGAGCAGTTCGCCACCAATCTCTCGCGCTTCTTCCACATCTCCGGCAGTAATATAAACCAGCATTATGGACATAAAGCCCTCCTATTTACAAACAGGACTCTCACCGGGTTTGGCATTTGCAAGGTAATTGCTGATACCGTCCAGTTCATCGGCAGTAACGATCATTCCCATTTCAGCCATACGCTGAGTTGTTTTTTCCCATGCAGCGAGATCTTTTTTTCCCAACCCACGACAGACACGCTTCAAACTGTGACAACTTCCGCATTTTGCAAAAACAAGACTGGAACCATCTTCCGCGCCAGATACGGAAAGTCCAAGTCCTGACATGGTAAAAAGAACCGCAACTATCAAACTTAATGCTATTTTCATTTCAAATCCTCCGCTTTAATTTGTATTAAATGATACATGAATTGACATGAACGGCAACATTTATCAGGCTGTAGACAGCATATTCGATGATTGTAAGTTACAAAAAGAAATGATAGCCCACACCATATATTATGAAAATGAAAGCCCCTGATAAACGCACTCTGCAAAGAGCAACGACCATCTATGACCGCCTGATTAAACGGTACCCAAACCCGCAGCCGGAATTGGACTGGTCCAACGCATGGGAACTCATGGTTGCCACAGCTCTTGCTGCCCAGTGCACAGATGTGCGGGTCAATAAGGTTACCCCGGAACTTTTCCACAGATGGCCCGGCCCGGCGGAAATGAATAAAGCCGATGTGGCGGATGTTGAAGAAGTCATCCGCTCTACCGGACTTTTCCGCAACAAAGCCAAAAATCTGAAAGGCGCAGCGGATGTGGTCATGAATGAATTCGGCGGAGAAATGCCCCGGACCATGAAAGATATGATCAAGCTGCCCGGAGTAGCCCGCAAGACCGCAAATATCGTGCTCTCCAATGCCATGAATGTTCATGAAGGGGTTGCCGTGGATACCCATGTTAAACGGCTTTCATTCAGGATGGGGTTGACCGAAAGTACCAACCCCAATGTCATAGAAAAAGACCTGATGCCGCTTTTTGAACGTGATAACTGGGGCGATGCCAACCATGTTCTGGTTCTATACGGACGTGAAATATGTTCGGCCCGAAGCCCGAAATGCGACATCTGCGAACTTAACGATATCTGTCCGCAAAACGGAATTGAGAAAAAATAATGAGCGAAGAAAAAAAGAAACCCGGAAACTTTACCGTACATGCCACCGACGGCAACGCCCGCCGCGGAACCCTGATGACCGCCCATGGTGAAATCCAGACCCCGGTCTACATGCCAGTAGGTACTCAGGGAGCTGTGAAAGCCGTTTCCCCGCGTGATCTGCGTGAAATCAATTCCCAGATTATTCTCGGTAACACTTACCACCTCTACCTGCGCCCCGGTGACGAGCTTATTGCCCGCCGTGGAGGCCTGCATAAATTTTCCAACTGGGATAAGCCCATCCTCACCGACAGCGGCGGATTTCAGGTTTTCAGCCTTGAATCCATCCGTAAGATCACCGAACAGGGCGTGGAATTCCGTTCCTATATTGACGGATCAAAACACTTCTTTTCCCCGGAAAAGGTAATTTCCATCCAGAACAACATCGGCTCCGACATCATGATGGTTCTGGATGAATGTGTGGGCTACGGACATGACCGCGACTACACAGCTAAATCCCTTGAAATGACCACCCGCTGGGCTAAACGCTGCCGCGACGCCTACCCCGTAGGTTCCGGCGATCAGCTCATGTTCGGTATCGTGCAGGGCGGTTTCCACAAGGACCTGCGTGAAATCAGCCTTGAGCAACTCCGCGAGATTCCCTTTGAAGGCTTCGCCATCGGCGGACTTAGCGTCGGGGAACCCATCCCGGACATGTACGATATTTTACAGCACATCGGTCCCAAGCTGCCCGCTGAAAAACCCCGCTACCTCATGGGTGTGGGAACTCCGCTGGATATTCTTGAAGGTATCGCCAACGGCGTTGATATGTTCGACTGCGTGCTGCCCACAAGGAACGCCCGCAACGGCACCCTGTACACCAGCCTCGGCAAGGTCAACATCAAGCGTGCCCAGTACCGTGAAGATGATTCCCCGCTGGACCCCAATTGCGATTGCTACACCTGCCGCAATTTCAGCAAAGCTTACCTGCGCCATCTGTACACAGCAAAGGAACTGCTCTCCAGCCAGCTGAACTCAATCCACAACCTGCGCTTCTTCCTCAAGCTGACTGAAGAAGCACGGGAAGCCATTGAAAAAGGCACTTTCAACGACCTGCGCAAAAAATACGAAGCGGTTTACGAACCGGTCGTGAGATAATGAAAATTGTCAGGCCGTTACTAACGCTTATGGGAGCACTGACCGTTGCCGGAATACTGGCAACGGCAGTGCTTTTCTTCTTTGCCCCGGTCCTGCTTCAGAAAGAGGATGTGCTTGAAAAAGCTGACGCAATCGTGGTGCTGGGTGGAAGTGCTTTCAGACCAGCTTACGCTGCTGACTTATTTCTAGAAGGGTATGCACCGCAATTGCTGGTCAGCAAACCAATCAAATCTCCAGCCACTATTATGGCCAAAAAACTTGGTGCAACAGCTCCTTATCAGTGGGAACTGTATACTGATATTTTCTTAAATAAAGGAATCAGTCAGGATAATTTTAATTTTTTCGGGGAAGCGAACATAAGCACCATTGATGAAGCAGAACAGCTTGCAAAAGCTCTCCCTCCTCAAATAAAATCCATTATTATAGTCACATCTCCACTGCACACCCGTAGAGCAGGGATTATATTCAAAGAAAAACTTCCCAATATAAAAATCACGGTAGTTTCAACTCCCTTTGATCCGGTCCCCTCACCATGGTGGAAGAATTACCGCGCTGCCCCATTCGTTCTTCTGGAAGTAGCCAAGACCCTTTATTATGAGCTGGGCGGAGCTTTCAGAAGCTCGGAACAGATTGCAGATTAAAAGAACAAAGGCCTTCCGCTTAAACACGGAAGGCCTTCCCGGTTATTATGCCCTGGTCATTTTCTGCAATGACCGGACAATCATCTCCATCTTTGCATCAATCTCAACAGATTCGGGCAAGTTGAGCACATTGCCATCTGACATCTGTCTCTCTATCAACCCAGGCAGATGCGGCATGGAAAACTGCTCTTCGGGCAGATGCTCCAGTTCAGGAAAGGTTCCGCCCAAATAACGGTTGACGACCAGAACCTGATTTTCAAGCCCCAGCTCAAAAGCCATACGGCCAACCTCAGAGGCTGTTTGGAAACTGCGCATGGAAGGTTCACTGACCACCACAATTCCATCCACATGCATGGCTGTTCCCCTACCGAGATGCTCCACCCCGGCTTCAAGATCAACCAACACACAATCATCGCTGTCCATAACCATATGAGCCAGCAAGGCTTTTAGTAGAGCGTTGGCATCACAGGCGCAACCGCCCCCGGCATTTGACAGGCCGCCCATGACCAGCAATCTTTTCTTGCCGGGATCAACACCGGGGAAAGGCTCCTCATAAAGGGGAACTTCCACAGCAAGCTCTTCCGGCAGGTCTCCCACCTCGGGATTAAGATTGAGAAAACCTTCCTCATGAATCCGTTCCCTGACCAGATCTGACCTTGATGAAACGGGATCGGGCAACTCGTCAGCAGCCAGCCCGGAAGCCTGCCCCAAAGATAAAGCCGTATCAGCATCAATCATCCAGACATTCTGCCCGCTGCGGGCCATCCAATCAGCCATCCACGAAGTGATTGAGGTCTTACCTACACCACCTTTGCCTGCAAATGCCAGCTTCATAAGCCTCTCCTACTCGCTCAAACCGAGGCCTTTACGCTTGGCCTTAATCCGTTCGTCAAAGAGTTCAGCAGCCTTGGCCGGGTCCGGTTCAATGACAAAAGAGGCACCAACCAGATCCTCAAGACCGGAAACCGCGATATTGGTAACAGTCTCAGAGCCGAGAATATTCGGAGGATGACCGAGGTGGGTATAAATTCCGCTGGCTACGGCGTAAAGTCCGATAGCAGCAGCCTTTTCTGAATACCACTCAGGAGAGGAAGCACCCACAGGCAGATCGCTTATGTCCACATTAAGGGCATCTGCAAGTGCTGCGCATAGTTGCAAAATACGGGCGTTATCAACGCAGGAACCGTAATGCAGCACCGGCGGGATTCCCAGCGCGCCGCAGACTTTCTTGAGTCCCGGTCCGGCCATTTCAATGGCATCGGGAACCAGCAACCCGGCCTTACCCGCCGCAGTGGTTACACATCCGGTAACCAATACGAGAATATCTTTCTTGATCAATTCCTTGGCAAGACCCACGTTCATGGAATCCTGCTTGAACTTGGGATTGTTGCAGCCGACAATCCCCACTGCACCGCGAATGTCCCCGGCAGCAATGGCCTGTACCAGCGGATCAAGGGAACCGCCCAGCGCGGAAATAACAGCTTCATTAGAGAAACCAGTCATGATTTCCACAGGCTCACATGGAATATCCACACGGGAAGCATCACGTTCAACATAAGCCTTCACTGCCAGACGAACGATCTCGCAAGCCTGCTCGTAAGCGTTGTGTGGGTGGATATCGAAATGGGTTGCCCCGGTAAAACGGGCTTTGGGAGCGGTATCAATAAATCTGGTATGGTAGCAGCCGGAAATCTGTACAAGGCTGGGCATGATGCACTGGTAATCCACAACCACGGCCTCAACCGCTCCGGTCAGAATTGCCAGTTCGGTCATGAGATGGTTCCCGGCCATGGGGATGCCCTTGCGCATAAGCAGCTCGTTACCTGTGCAGCACAGGCCTGCGATATTGATCCCGGCGGCTCCGGCAGCCTTTGCCTCAGCAACGATTTCAGGATCACGGGAAGCAGCGAGGATCATCTCTGAAACCACAGGATTATGCCCATGCACAAGAATATTGACCTTGTCTTCCTTGATTACCCCGAGGTTGGCCTGCGACATGGACGGGGTCGGGGTGCCAAAAATCACATCCGACAATTCAGTACCGATCATGGACCCGCCCCAGCCATCAGCAAGAGAAGTGCGGACAGCATGGAGAAGAGTATTGGGAGCGTCGTTATCACAGCCCATATGGGTGCGGTGCATCATTTCAGCAATTTCACGGTCAACACCGCGTGGGGTTATTCCCAGCTTGGACCAGATATCTTTACGTTTCTGAGGAACGCGGGAAAGGAAGGAAACCTGCTTTTTGCGGCTGCCGAAATCGGCAAAAAAACATTCCATAGCATCACGGGCAATATCCATGATATCACGCCCTTCGGTTTCAATACCAATTTCAGCGGAAATACGGCGCAGCTTGTCCTCATCGGTTATTTTGTAATCCTTGGTCTCGCCCTCAACTATGGCCTCAAGCACCTCGATCAAATCACGACCATGATCGGAATGACCGGCAGCTCCGCCTGTTACAAAACGACCGAAATTCCTTGCCACCACAACATCCGCATCAGCACCGCATACACCGCGCGGAGATTTCGGGGTAATTTTGCACGGCCCCATGGTACAGATACGGCAGCTTGTCCCAAGCTCGCAAAATTTACAGTGCGGGGTCTGCTGCTGCAACCTTTCATGGACGGTCTCAATGCCCTCTGCTCGTGCTTTATTGATCATTGCGCGGGCATCATCCCAGATTGTCAATTCTTCAGCCGGACGGGGTTCTTTCGCCATTAACCTATCCTCCCTGTTTGCCGGAAGCCGGTTGATTCCCGCTCCCGATCCATTCCTGTTAAACAAACGTAACAAGTCGGGCACAATCTGTTTGTCGGGTAGCCGACAAAAGAAGTATATTTTTTATATTTGATACACTTTCACAGAATCGCATAATTTTACATTCAGCGACAGGCTAATTTTCAGCGAGGGCTTTCAATTGTTCCGGATCGGCAACAAGCCAGTGGGAACGGTCAATGCGAGTGAGAATCCCTTCACGGGTGAGATTATTCAGCAAAGTGGACACAGTCTGGCGGGTGGCACCGAGAAGAGTGGAAAGCTGTTCAGTGGTCAAATTAAGATTTATTTCAACGCCGCCCTTAACGGCCTTCCCGTATTGGGTGGCCTCTTTGTGCAGGTAGCCACAAAGGCGGGAATTGATATCCTTGAAAACAAGTCCATCAATAACAGAAAAAGAATTTTGCAGGATTTTTCCCAGCACCCGGACCATAGTGCGATTAAAAATTGGAATATCAGCCATACACCGCTTTACCGATTGAACATCGGTAGTCAGTAACATGCCGTCTTCATAAGCCTGCACAAAACATCCGGCATGGGTCGAATAGAGATCGCCGGGGCTGAGAATTCCCAAAGTGAATTCCTTGGATTCATAGGCGAGATAGATGCGCACCCTCCCCTTTGCAACAATAAAAACAAGATCTTCTTCAGTATCGGGAGCAAAGATAATGGCACCTTTTTTAAAACTTCGTTCGCCAAAGACACTGCGGATATCTTCAAATTCATCCCGCTCAAGTTCGTCCAGAAGATTAATGCCGGAAAATTTCATGCTCAACCTTCCTCGGGCGCGGCAGGAAGTTTTTTAATATACTTATCCATATTCTCCGCACACTCAGAAAGGGAAACATCAGCCCCGCTTTCACGAATGACCGTCTTAATATCATCTATCATTTTAGAAACGAAAAGCATGCCCGGATTTTCCACCACAGAACTGGCCCCTTTGCCTGTACCGGAAAGAATGCCCATAACTTGCAGCATGGTCAGTTTTTGCGGGGAAACAGCAAAGGCATAGACCTCTTTGCCTTCTTCCGAACCTTTGACCAGAATCCCGTTTTCAACAAATTTATCCATCAGCGGAGAGATAAACCGAACCGGAACACCGACCTCCCCTGCCAGTTCTTCCAGTTCGTACGGATGCTCAGAACGTTCAAAACGCAGAGTCATCAGGCTTAGGGCAAGCAGGGAAAATTTCTGCATATCCTCCACCCCGGCATCGGGCATGAATTTCTGCTGGCGGTAAAGCATCACATTCTGCACGGCATAACTTATCTCCGATCCAAGCAGGACAATTACCCAGCTGGCATATAACCAGACCAGAAAAAGGGGCAACTGAGCAAAGCTGCCATAAATTGCGTTATACTTGCTCACCCCGATCTGCCAGTTAATATAAGCCCACTGGGCCATCTGCCAGACTGTTCCGGCCACCACACCGCCAGCCAGCGCACTGGTAATCCGCACTCTGGTATTTGGCATAAAGGCATAAATAAAAGTAAAGGAAAGCCAGATCAATACCAGCGGGGTTAATCCGATCAAAAAACTTTCAAGCTCAGTTACGCCGTAAATACTTTCAAACGATTGCAGCACGGCCTGCTTTTTAATGGAAACACTTACACTGGTGGCAACAATCACCGCTACCGGGCAGATAAAAATAACTGAGAAAAAATCAGTAAACTTGCGCCAGAAAGAACGTCCATGGCGGACTTTCCAGATAATATTAAAAGCCTTCTCTACAGTACCCACAGTGGAAAGAACGGTAAAAAGAAGGGTTGCCACCCCGATCCAACCGAGAGTCTGAACATTGGTATTGTCCACGTATTCAAGTATCTTACCAACCACCTCTTCCCTTCCGGCAGAAACTTTGAGCAACATTTCATGGATATAGCTGGAATCCTGAAACCCCATTCCTTTCATCAGGGAAAAAGCCACCGCCAGAAACGGAACAATGGAAAGCATGGTGGTAAATGTAAGCGCGGAAGCCCGGATTATACACTGATCCTTGAGAAAACCTACAGTTACAAGATAACCCACGCGAGCCAAAGTGTGCAGGACTTTCAAAGGACCGCTGACGTGGGAAGAACCCCAATCCCAGATATCATTTAAGAAGAACTCGGAAATCCTTTGCCCTACTTTTCCGCCGGTCATCGCGTCCCCCTGCTGGATTATAAAGAAGTAACTGGAAGCATCAAATTTTATTGAACCATATCAAAATATAAGCTTCCTGAAAAACATAAAAGACTGCTCCGGAAGGCCGAGAACATCACCGAGAACATCGCCCCAGCGTTCCAGACCTTTCACCTCAACCTTAGGATCGCTGAGCTTGCCGATCACAGTAACATTGACTCCGGTCATGGCATCAAGAAAGGCATTAACCAACTTCAAATAAAGATTGGGAAGCTTGATAATATCGGCATTAACATGGAGATTGATGGAATCGTCAGGAAAACTGAATCCCCCGGTTGCCGTAGCAGTCAGATAATCGGTCTTAAGAAGGTAGTTACCTACTTTGAATTTTCCATCCCTGCCGTCTATGGCTCCTTTCATAATAGAAAACCGTGTAGGGCTGGGAGCCTTCTTCTCCTTGATGTCTTTTTCCGCTGTAGCAACAAAGAGATAAGAGCCATCAACAATTTTGAAAGCCAGCCCCCCGGTCATGGTGTTCACAAAATCAATATTGGCGGTGGAATGTCCATTAAGTTTAAGGGATGCATCGGTCAGGCCTCTCACGCAATCACGGCCTACATAGTCAGCAAAGAACAATCCGGACTGAAAAGAACGGACCTCAATATCCGTATCCAGCGAAACTGTTCCGTTCTTAAGGCCGAGATCTAGCTTTCCAGCCAGATTTCCTTCATGGAAATTGCCCTTCATGTTGTGAATGCCGATAACCTGATCCTGCATATCCACATCAGCGCTAAGCTTGCTGCCCGCGAAATCAAATATGCGAAAATAATTACATTCTACCTTTCCAGTAGCATTAATGGCTCCAAGCAACTTGTCCGGGAACTGCCATTCAGGAAACTTAAATTTCTGGACTTCCTTAAATCCATTTGTCTTGCTTTCAGGACGGGCACTCATAGTGTCCGGGGGCAGGAAGTGATCAACATCCACCTTATCTCCCTTAATAACAAAATTCAGAACCGGATTTTTAAAGTCGGTAAGCTGGAAAGTAGCCTCGGCCTCAGCATTATCGAGATTGACCTTGTTCACGCGCAGAGTCAGGTTTTCGCCATTCAATTGAAACGAGGAATCAAGGCCGACATTATCAAATGCATCAGGGTCCTGAGCCTGCGGTTTCTCCACTCCGAGAAGGTCAAATATTTCTGAGCAAGCCACATTGGGAAGCTTGAGTACTCCCTTTGCGGACGCGGTTTCAGTTCCAAGCCTGCGGGCATCAATGTTGCCGTGCAGATTAATCTTGCCGCTTTTCAGGGCAAAATGATCCAATTTAAGGTTGCCGGCCTTAACCCCTCCGCTGCCTGAAACAACGAGAGAAAGGTTCTTTTTGAAAACCGGAACCCCCTTTCCGCCAACGGAAAATTTCAATTTTCCATTTTTAATAACCACATTTTCAGGCTCAGACCTGCTGCACAAAAGGCCGCCAATAAAACCGCCCTTGAATTCCCCTTGCGGTTCCAAAAAAGAGCCGGACAATTTCAGATCAACCTTGCGCCCCACCAATCCCGGCTGGATGTCCCCGATCAGTGGTTCAAACTTAAGTGAAAGACCTACCTCTTTTGCACGAAATTTCTTAAGTTCATCAGGCAACCCCTTAAAATCCATACTAACCACAACGCCCTTGCCCACAAGACTGGAATCAAGCTTTAGATTGCGGACCAGTTCGCCTGGAGTGCGCCCGTTTGAGCGCAGAGAATTAAGATTGAACGAAGTTTTACCGGCATGAAATTTCATGCCAGCAACCTCAAGCGGGATACGAACAAGAGAAAATGGCGAAACAGCCCCTTCGCCTTTCAGATAAAGGATATCCTTCGCCCTGCGTTTATCAAAAGCAAGGTCAACAGACAGTCCGAAATCACCATCAAGATATGACCCTTTGCCGATGCTCAGGCTGGCAACTTTCGGACCCGGTGAAAGCGCGAGCTTAACCTTTTTCAGCCTGATGCCGTTATAAGCAAAACGGTCCACTTCCACTTTACCGTTACAGGGAATTTTTTTGACCAGCTCAGCAATAACCATGTCGCGGAATTTACTCTGCTCCGGCTTGGGATCGACCTTGGCTACTGTTTTATTTCCATTAATCTTTTTCTCAAGATCAAACAGTCTCACGTAGGGATCAAAAATAATGGAATCGGCCCGCACATCAAATTCCAACCAGGGACTGCGATAATCCTTAAGTGAAAATTCACCTTTGATGACGGTCTCATCCACAGCCAGAACTATGTTTGAAAGCTCCGTCTTTTCCAAAGTGGAGTGAAAATCCATCGCAAAAGAGGCCACATTGAGAATTTCTTTATAATCGTCAGGAATAGGGATGGGCGTAAATCTGGAAAAAACTTTCTTGGGATCAAAACGGGTGGATTTAAGTGAACCTTTGAAGTCAGGCGCGTGGTAAATATCTGTACAATTTGCAGCACCGGACAACCGCACTCCTGCGCCTTGCAGAACCAACCCCTTAACGTCAACCATGCCTTCTACAAGATTGAAATCAAGGGACGCAATCCCTTCCACCACCTCGCCTTTGCCAAGCAGTTCATCGCTCTCGACCTTAAGGGAAAGAGATGTTTCGGAAAGGGCAACCTCTTTTTCCTGAACGGAAAAATCCAGCAACCCCTTAAGATCCGCCTTGGCTTTGAGGTTAAACAGCTCCGCATCAAGCATGGCACTCAGATCAAAAGCCAGAGGAGTGTCCTTGCGTACCAATCCTGTACGCACATTGACCCCTGAAACCTTGAATGAATTACCGCTGCCCATGTCATTGTATGAGCATGTAGCATTGAGAACACTGACTCCGCGCACACTGATGCAATTGAAATAATTAAGCCCGGCATTATCACCCTCAGCCCCGCCGTTTGATCCAAGCAGGGGAAGATTAAGCGAGCCATCTTTCAAACGATCCACATGCAGGAAAGGGGAATCCACGATAATGGTATCAACCTCCAGCTCACCGTTAAGCAAGGGGATAAGCCTAACTTTGAGGTCAATATCTTCAACTGTAAGCTGGTGGGGGTAGGCTGAATCTTCAGGAGCAGAAACAGTTACCGGGCCTGTATCCACCCCCAGCCAAGGATAAAAAATAAGATTGAAGTTTTCATGAAAACGGACCTCGCGCTCAAGCTTCTCACTGAGAAAATTTTCCAGCACGATACGCGGTTCATCGGATTCCAGATAATACACTCCCCCGACCACTGCTGCCAGAAGGCAGAGATCGAAAAGAAGAAATAAAATCCAAAATATTTTTTTCACCCGCACAAACACAGATAACACCTGTATCTAAAAGATTGGTCCAACTATAAATGGATACGATATAACCGAAAAAAAAGTAAGGGAAATCCACTGACGGACTCCCCAAGTGAGCATTATTTTTCCTGACAAAAAAGCGAAGTCTTCATGGGAGCACCGACAACATCAGCTACAACCGGGCACTTTACCTTAAAAGCGTAGTAAACATCAGGCCTTACACCCCAGAGAGATTCAAAATTACCTTGACCTTTGCTAAGAACGACAGGTGATTCATCAAGTCTGGAACGAAATTCAGGGCTACAACGGTTCAGCACCGTTCCTGGTGTATCCACACCGGAGGTAATCACCTCGCAAAGGTCAGTCATCCCGACGACTTTTGCATCGACCACCGTAGCATCATTGAGAATGTTCTTGCCCCGCACGGCATAGGTCACATCAATGCCCTCATCGCGCAACAATCCGCTTAGAATCGTATCAAGCCCGATTTCCCCGGCATTATCACCAAGAACCAGCAGAGATTTATGACTGCGAACTTCATGGAGAAATTTTTCGAACGTTTCCGGATCAAGGCCATGCTCAAGATTATCCAATTCATCTTCCCAATCATATTCCCCCATAACCGCGCAATCCATGTAATTGCCGATGATGGACACACCCATGGCTGCAAGCAAAGGGTCTGCGCTGCCGAGGACCTTGGCCTTCACGTCAGGCAAAAGCTCCAGAACCCGCTGGTTGGCTTCTTCCTTCTGGGTTTTAAAAATATCCACCTCGCCCACATATTCAGCAGTCTCGCGGAAAAGTCTTCCGGCAAGAGACGGCGGAGATTCGCTAAGATCCGCTGAAGCAAATCCTAAGGCCCAGTGCTTAACTACTTTTTCATGAATATCTTCCCGACCGGGGCAGGTTTCCCTGATCCCGGCAATAGCCATTTTCAAAAAACATGGCAGGCAATCCAAATGAGTTCTCATAACTATACCTTTCCCCGCTCGGACGAACAGGGCTAATTTTGCTCCCACTACATATTTAAACGGGCTGATTTTAAGCCCCAACATCAACGACAAAACAAACATACAGCCCAATAACACATTGAATTAATGGCATTTACCACCAAGGCACGGCTGTTGCTAATCTAAAATAAGAATTCTTAAACAGAGGAGCGAACAATGCCACTTACAAACAGAAATAACAATAGCTCCCTCACGGCTTGTCGAGGACTTGGTCCGTACTGAGCCGGAACTTTCATTTAAGGAACATATATATGAAAATAGCAATTGCCAGCGGAAAAGGCGGTACCGGGAAAACCACTGTTGCCGTAAACTTTGCAGCCTATCTTGAATCTCTGGGCAAAAGCGTAAGCTTTACCGACTGTGATGTGGAAGAACCCAACGCCCACTTTTTCCTGAATCCGGTGCTTGGTGAAGAAAAAGAAGAATTCCTCACTGTCCCGGACATTGATGAAGAGAAATGCATAGGTGAATCATGTCGGAAATGTATTGAACTCTGCCGCTTCAAATCCCTTATCTGGATGGTGGATTCCGTGCTCTGCTTTTCAGAACTCTGCCACGGTTGCGGACTCTGCGAACTGGCCTGCCCGGTAGATGCCATCGGCAAAGGCAAAAGGGAAATCGGCACAACTTCCACAGGCAAAGCCGGAAGCATTAATTTTTCAAGAGGGCTGATGCGCATCGGCGAAGCTATGGCCCCGCCGTTAATCAATGCGGTTAAAAAACTTTCCCCCCGGGCGGAAGTGAATATTCTGGATTGTCCCCCCGGAACTTCCTGCCCGGTGGTGGAATCCGTTGAGGGTACCGATTTCGTGGTACTGGTCACCGAACCCACACCTTTCGGCCTGCACGACCTGAATCTGGCCGTACAGCTTATGCAGACCCTGAACAAACCCTGCGGAGTTGTCATAAATCGCTCCGGAATGGGTGATGACCGGGTAGAAAAATATCTGACTGAAAATAATGTCCCGCTGCTCGGCTCCCTTCCGCATAGCCGTGAAGCCGCGTCCAAATATTCCGAAGGGCATCTGCTCTATGAAAATATCCCCGGATTCAAGGACGAATTTGCAAAAATATGGTCTTCCATTCAAGAACAAGCGAGCGGAGCAAAATAGAATGAAACAATTAGTAGTAATCAGCGGAAAAGGCGGCACCGGAAAAACCAGTGTGGTTTCCGGGCTTGCCTCCCTCGGCCCCAAGAAAGTTCTCGCGGACTGTGATGTAGATGCAGCGGATCTGCACTTGATTCTGCACCCTGAAGTAAAAGAAAGACATGACTTCCTCAGTGGCGAACGCCCGGAAATCAACCCTGAATTGTGCACCCGGTGCGGACTCTGCGCCGATCATTGCAAATTCGACGCGATATCCAAAGATTTCTCTGTAATTCCTGAAAAATGTGAAGGCTGCGGCGTCTGTTCCTACGTCTGTCCCGTTGAAGCTGTATCCGTATCCCCGCGCCTGTGCGGACAATGGTTCCGCTCCGAGACACGTTTCGGCCAGATGGTCCATGCGGAACTGGGCATCGGAGAGGAAAATTCAGGTAAACTGGTAACTACCGTGCGTAACGCATCTGCTGAAATCGGCGAAGAACTGGGCGCAGAACTGGTTCTGGTGGACGGTTCACCCGGAGTGGGCTGCCCGGTAATCGCCTCCCTGACCAACGCAGACCTTGCTGTATTTGTGGCCGAACCCACAATCTCAGCAATTCATGACCTGAAAAGGGTCCACAAACTGACCGAACATTTCAAGATCCCCTCCATGGCCATCATCAACAAATGCGGGATCAATTCCGAGAAAGAAAACGAAATTAAATCATTCTGCACAGAAAAAGAAATTCTCCTTGCAGGTGAATTGCCCTACGACACCATTTTTTCAAAGGCACAACTGGCGGGTAAATCCGTTGTTGAATATGATCCGGATGGCATGGGTAAAAAGCTTAAGGCCATCTGGCATAAAATGGAATCAAACATTTAAAGGAGAGTAAGCATGGGTAAGGAAAAAGTTCTCATCATCGGCTGTAAAACAACCATGGATGATACTTGTATTGGCTGTTCCCGCTGCATGGTCGGTTTTAACCGCCGCGTGGGCGAATTCGAGCGCTATGATAAAGAAGCCGAATTAATCGGCATCATGGGCTGCGGCGACTGTCCCGGCGTTGCCATTGTCCCGCGTATGGCACTGATGAAACTCTGGAACTCCAAACTTGAAGAATTTCCTACCAAAGTGCACATTGCTCCCTGCGTCGCAACCCATTGCGAATATAAAGAAACGATTGTAAAAAAAATCAAAGCCAAAGCTGGCTGCGAAGTAATTGAAGGAACCCATCCCTTCCTGCCCGAAAACATTTTTGCCTAATAACTAAACAAATGCCTATTTACGAATACAAATGCCGCGAATGTGGAAACGTGTACGAAGAGATCAGCAGTGTAAACGCTGAAACAAATGAATGTCCCGAATGCGGAAAGCCCGCCGGGGAAAAACTGATATCATCAACATCGCCACTGACCGGTAAGGACACACCGAACATTCCTGATGCACGGGGAACCGGATGCTGCGGAGCCAATCCCTCAGCCAAGGGCTGCGTCCCCGGCTCATGCTGCGGCAAAGCTTAAAAATGAAAAGGCACCGTCTTTGTATTAAAGACGGTGCCTCTTTTTAATTCTTAGTCAAGGCGTCCTCAAAAACAGCCTTGTAATCTCTAACAAAAATTCATTAAACTGTGGCGGAGCCCACTTCAAAAACAGTTCTTTGTGTTTCCCAGAACGAATCATCTGCTCTAAAACAACATCAATTCTTGCAATTATTCTTAAGAAAACTCTTTATCGATCAACTCTTGGTTCAATCCTACAATTGTAATGCCGTGTTTATCTGCAACACGCTTCGACTCATCAAGATCAAAAAAAAGACTTTTCCCGGCTTCCACGCCGAGGCAGGTAGCACCAAGCTCTTTCATGCCCTGGATGGTCTTCAGGCCAATTGAAGGCATATCCACCCGCCCTTCCTGACCAGGTTTAAAAACCTTCACAATGCAGCAGCCTTTGCCACCCAGTTTGCATCCGCGTTTTACTGCGGCATCAGTACCTTCAATGGCTTCCACAGCGGCTACAATACCCTCACGGACAACAACACACTGACCGATATCCAACTTGCCCAGTTCGCGGGCAATCTTCCAGCCGAAGACAAGATCAGCGCGCTCCACTTCATTGGGTTTGCGCTTGGTCAAGAATCCCACGGGAGTCAGCAATTCAGGTGCATATTCATGGGGGCCGACAACTTCCATACCTTCGGATTCAAATTCCCCGGTAATTGCCCTCAGGAGAACGTCGTCGCCCTTGGTCGCCAGCTTAAAAAGCAGCTTGGCAGCACGCAGGTCAGGCCTGATATCAAGAGCCTTGGGCTTGTTTATAGTCCCGGCCATAACGACTTTACTGACCCCATTCTTTTTAAAAAAAGAAATCAGCTTTGAAAGCTGGCCGAGCTTAAGCTCAACAGTTTCATCAGCATACTCGATGACTTCGGAACTTGAATGACCCTTAAAAAAAACAGCCACAACACGATTACCCTGTGCTGCGGCTCCCTTTGCAACCAGAAGGGGGAATTGTCCCCCTCCGGCTATAAGACCGATTGTCTCAATATTAGTCATATCTCTATGAAGAACCATGCCCAGCAGAGGTAACTCCTCGTTTGCTGGTGCGGATAAATTCTACTAAATTCAAAACTTCAGGAATATCAGCAAACTGTTGCTCGGCTGCTTCCAAGGCTTCTTTGCGCGGAATCTCTGACCGAAAGATAAGCTTATACGCTTTTTTAAGAGAATTGCAGGCCTTGGCTTTAAAACCATTCCTGCGCAATCCGATAGAGTTAGGCCCCTGAAGCGCACCGCGAACACCGGTCGCGATCATGTACGGCGGAACATCCTGTCCAAAACCGGACATGGCACCGATGAATGCATAGTCACCGATACGCACAAACTGATGAAGCCCGGACATACCGCCGATTGTAACATAGTTACCGACATCAATGTGGCCGGCAAGGTTGGCTGAATTGGCCATGATAACATGGTCTCCAACGACACAATCATGAGCAATATGCGCATAAGCCATGAGCATGCAGTTGCTACCCACAACAGTGCTTTCGCGACCTATATCAACACCGGTAGCACGATGAATGGTCACATACTCGCGCAGAACATTATTATCACCAAGTTCTACCCAAGTTTCCTCCCCCTTAAAGCCGAGGTGCTGAGGGAGGCCGCCTAGAACTACTCCACTGTCAAGAGAGTTGCCCTCTCCCATACGGGTGAATGACTTGATCTGAACATTCGCGTCAAGAGTGCAATTATCACCGATAATGGTGTTCCCTTCAATTATGCAGAAAGGACCAATCTTAACATTTTCTCCCAACTGCGCACTCGAATCAACAATGGCAGAAGGATGAATTTCAGTAGCCACTATATGGCCCCCTTATCGACAATTGCAGCAGAGACTTCGCCCTGAGCAGCAACTTCACCATCAACAGTTGCGACGCATTTCATTTTCCAGATATTCATCTTGCGTCTAACTTCGTTGACTTCCAGAACAAGCTTATCTCCGGGAACAACAGGTCTGCGGAATTTAAGTTTATTAATTCCGGTGAACAGGAATACCTTATCTTCAGTGTCAATGTCATCGGTACTGAGAACGATAATCCCGCCAGCCTGAGCAAGAGCTTCCACGATCAAAACTCCGGGCATGACCGGAAGACCGGGGAAATGCCCCTGAAAAAAAGGTTCGTTCATAGTGACGTTTTTATACGCCTTAATGGACTTACCCGGCTCGATTTCATCAACCCGGTCAACAAGCAAAAAGGGGTAACGATGGGGAAGCATCCCCATAATTTCCTTGATATCAATATAATCTATAGTGGTTTTACTCACTTTAATCTTCCTTACTTAACTCTGCTTCCAATGCCTTGATACGCTTTTCAAGCGCAGACATCTTCTTTGCCATATCCGGCAATTTTCTATGATATATGGAGGACCTTAAAAAATTCCCCTTTTCAAGAAGAGGAGATCCTGCGCCCATGAATCCGGCAGGGACATCGTTGGTAACCCCGGCCTGAGCACCGATAATGGCACCATCGCCGATCTTGATATTATCCACCAGTCCGGCCTGAGCAGCAAGAACAACACCCTTACCGAGCTTGGTGCTGCCCGCAACCCCGGACTGCGAAATAACGAGGCAGTCTTCACCGGTGGTCACATTATGGGCGATCTGGACTAGGTTATCGATCTTTGAGCCGGCACCAATTCTGGTTACATCAAGGGCTGCACGGTCTATACAGGCATTGGCTCCGATTTCCACCTGATCCTGAAGCTCAACAGTTCCGATCTGGGGAATTTTCATATGCTTACCTGAAACCTGCGCATAGCCGAAACCATCGCCACCGAGAACCGCTCCGGGCTGAACAATCCCCCCGGTTCCGATAACGGTCCCGGCCATGATTGAGCAGTTGGGATAGATGATGCATCCCGGTCCGAGCTGGGCATCTTCACCAATGTAAACCCCGGCAAAAACCTTGCAGTTAGGACCGACCTTGGCCCCCCTGCCCACAAAAGCAAAGGGGTAAACTGTAGCACTCTCATCAACTTCAGCGTCAGGATGAATAAATGCCAGTTCATGAATGCCTTCGAGACAACCTTGAGGACGTGAAAAAACATGCATGGCTTTCGCAAGATCCATGTATGGATTCTCACTGATAAGCGCGGACTCTACCTGATCTGCATATTTCTCCTCAAGCACTATGGCAGCGGCCTTTGTGCTTTTGAGTGCAGATTCGTACTTGGCGTTGGCCAGAAAGGAAAGCTCGGAAGGACCGGCTAGTTCAAGCGTATTAATTCCTGAAATTTCCTTATCCTTTCCCGCCATCTTAAGACCTATAAGACCTGCAAGTTCTGAAAGAAGCATATGGTCCTACTTTTTGCCTGCTCTAAAAGCACGGTTCATTTCAAGAAGCAACTGGTTGGTAATATCAATAGTTTCGTCAACATAGAGAAAACCGGAAGTTTTCTTATCGTAAATAGCGGTATAACCATTCTTTTTACCGTATTCAATTACGATCTTCTGGAGAAGTTCGAGAACAGGAGTCCCGACTTTTTTCTGCTCAAGCTGCATTTTACGCTGGGTTGCCTGAGTAAGGTCCTGAAAATCCCTGACCTTGCGTTTGAATTCAAGCTCTTTGTCCTGCTTAGCTTCAAGGGAGAGTACAAGACTCTGTTTCTGGAGAGCCTGCTTAAGGGCTTCCAGTTCCTTCTGCTTGGTTTCAATCTGTTTCTTTGCAGTTTCGAATTTCTTTTCCATTTTTTTCTGGGCATCCTGACCGATCTCAGAATCTTTGATCAGTTTAGCCATGGAGGCTACTGCAATTTTCTGAGGAGCGGCAAACGCCGGTGCCTGAAAAGCAAAAACCAGAACCAGTACTGCAAAAAGAATTCTACGCATTAAAATTACTCCTTATAATTCCTATCTAATAATCAGCCGAAAAGGCATGCCTTTCCGGCATGCACTTCATTTACATTAATATGTCAAACTCTGCTAGAAGAACTGTCCCATAGAGAACTCAATCTTATGTCTCGAACTGTCTTCAAGCTTATCAAGACCGTAACCGTATTCGACCCTGATCGGTCCCATGGGGGAGAACCAGCGCAGACCGGCACCGATACTTTTGTACATGCCGAGGAAAAGGGAATCGCCGTTTTCCTGCTTGGTATCGTAGAAAAAGCTCTGACCGTCATCCCAAGAGTTACCGATGTCAAAGAAACCGACACCTACGAGGCCGAGTTCTTCGTTGATGGGGAACAGGAGTTCAAAGTTCATGTAGAACATCTTGTTACCACCGATACGGTCATTTGAGGTACTGTCACGTGGTGAAATCTCACGGCTGTCATAACCGCGGACGTTGTTGATGCCACCAAGGTAGAATCTTTCAAACACCGGGATATCGCCGCCGCCGAAGTTATCATGAATGAAACCGGCACTACCCTTCCAATGGAAAACCAGGTCCCAGAAGACCGGGGTGAAGTAGTTGGAGTCATAGGTGTACTTCACGTAAGAGTCATCACCCATGAGGACGCCGCCGCCCATTTCAACAACAAGGTTATTAACAGTACCGGAGGAGGGGTTAAAAGCCTTGTTAGTGGTATCACGTTTTACACCGGCAGTGATTACACTGGACCAGTTGTCACCCTCAATATCTTTAATTGACTGCGCCGCATTGTCGGCAACTTCAGAGATGGTGTAAAAATCCAAGCGGTAATTGGTGTAAAAGTGAGTGTACTCACCAAGGGGATAACCGGCTGAAACAACGCCACCGATGGTCTGTTTATCATAATCGGTGTAGTCATCGTTACGCCAGTAGGTATTAAAACCTCCACCCCAGAGGGTATCGTTAATGCGGGGGTTATAGAAGCTCAAACCGTAACTGATGGTCTTGGAACTCCAGCCACCATTCAGGGAGAACTCCATACCGCGACCGAACAGGTTGCGCTCGGTAATCTTTGCGGAAACAAAAACACTGTCGGAAGTGGAGTAACCGATACCACCACTGACCATACCGGTATTCTTATCCTTAACTTTGACCTTCAAGTCCATTTCGCCGGGGTCCCCGGTGGGAACCGGTTCGATATCAACTTCACTGAAGTAGTCAAGTTTGTTCAAACGGACAATTGAACGCTGCAACTTGGAACCGCTGAACTGGTCACCGTCAGCCAGACGCATTTCACGCAGAATAACGTTGTTTCTGGTTTTGGAGTTACCCTCGATAATGACCCTGCGGATATGTACTTTCTGCCTTTTGGAGACAATGAAAGTAATATCAACGGTCTTATCTTCCTTGTGCTGATCAAACTTAATGTTTGCGTCAGCGTATGCATATCCGTAGTTGGAGTAAAAATCGGAAATAGCCCTCATGTCTTCACGCAGGAGGGAACGGTCGAGGTATTCACCGCCGTCAGACATATCATCAGCACTGATAAGCTCACGCAGTCTGGCTTTCTTGACGATAAGATCGCCACGCAAGGTGACCTTCCCGACCTTGTAACGGTCTCCTTCCGAAACCTTAAAGGTCACGTAGATACCGTCTTCTTGGATGTCCAGCTCAGGCTCACCGACTTTCGCGTCGATAAATCCACGGTTACCGTAGTAAGCAAGTATTGCCGCGGCATCGCGCTCCAGCAGTTCTTCCTTAAGTACACCGGTTTTTGTGAACCAGGAGAGCCACCCCCTCTCAGTAAGAGCAAGCTGTTCCTTCACTTCATCAGGATCAAGCTTCTTGGCACCTTCAATCTTAATACCTTCAATATAAAGCTTTTTGCCTTCATTAATATTAAGATTCAAACGCGCCTGTGCGCCTTCACCCTCAATGTTGTAATCAATCTTGGCGTTGTAATACCCTTCCTTGCGGTACATCTCGCGCAGGGTATTTAGGTCGTCGGAAAGAACTTTGGGGTTCATTACCGCGCCTTTCTTGGTATTAACCGCCGCCAGGATATCATCGGAATCAAGCGCATCTTCACCTTTGACGGAAATAGCCTGAATACGCGGCCTTTCCTTGACGTCAAAAATGATTTTCTTGCCACCGGGAACATCGGTAATTTTGACTTTCACATCATCAAAATAACCGAGAGCGTAAATATTTTTGAGATCCGCGTTGATTTTGGAAGGAGTATAAAGGTCGCCGGTCTTGATGTTGGTACGCATCAGGATAACGTCTTTATCAAGAACCCTGCATCCACGGACTTCAACGTCCGCAATCTTATCCTGACTGAGCAGCTCCAGCTTCATCTTGGAAACAAGCTCATCAACAGCCGGCAGAAGGTTAATCAATCCTTTTTTGGAAACAAAAAGAGGAACCGCAGGCTTCATGCCAAACGCTTCCACAAGACGGACATCAAGGCTTAAATCTTCACCGATCTGACTGAAACTGCCGTAGACGGAATATCCGGCTCCGGACAGCAAAGCCATATCTTTAGCAGCCTGAATGTTTAAAAAATCGTATCCTTGCTCACTGACAAGTCCCATAACCTTTTTCTGATCAACAACGCGGAATCCCGCCTCGCGCAATCTGTCGGAAAGAAGAGTAGGTAAACTGTCTTTGAGATATTGTGTGTCAGCATCAGCATTAACTTCAAAAGGAAGTACGGCAAGAATAATACCTGAGGCATCTTCTGCCTGAGCCTTGCCTGCTCCGAAATTAATCAGAAACGCAAGAGTTGCCGCAATCAGTAAAAGCAGAATTCTAGTTCTGGGCATACAGTTCTCCGGAACGCAACTCAAGCCGGCGTTTCATAACCCCGGCTAAATCCATGTTATGGGTCACAACAATGAGCGTCATTCCAAGCTCTTCATTAAGGGTGGCCAGCATTTCACCGACCATCATCCCTGTCTTCTCATCCAAGTTACCGGTAGGTTCATCAGCAAGCAGGACCTTGGGCTTAAGCAGGATCGCACGCGCTATGGCGGCTCTCTGCCTTTCCCCACCGGACAGGGTTGTGACCCTGTGTTCAATCCTGTTCTGCAACCCTACCAGCTCAAGGGCTTCACGGGCCATGTCAGAGGCTTCACCCTGACCTATGCCTGCCATCATGGCAGGAAGAGCGACATTCTCCAGAGTGGTAAACTCCGGAAGAAGGTGATGAAACTGAAAAACAAAACCGATTCCCCTATTCCTCACTTCGGCCCGCTTTTCAGGTGTCATATCATTAATATTCATTCCCGCAAAATGGATATTTCCACTGGAAACAGTATCCAAGGTGCCGAGAATATGCAGCAGTGTTGTCTTACCCGATCCGGACGCACCGAGAATAGCAAGGGATTCTCCGGCATCAACCGTAAGGTCGATATGATCCAGAATCCGCACAGTCTCGTTCGGTCCCTCGTATTCTTTTACGATGTCGGTAAGTTCGTAAAGCAAATTACTCATACCTTAAAGCCTGTGCCGGTTCCAGGGCAGCCGCCTGTTTTGCCGGATACAAAGTAGCCAGAAAACAAAGCAAAAACGCCGCAACACCGATAATTGTCAAATCCATCCAATCCATCCGAATAGGCAGGTAGTCCACCGGATAAACATTGCTGGGCAACTTGATGAACTGGTACTTCTTAAGCAGAAGAGCCACCGGAATGCCTATAAGGTAGCCGATGGTGGTTCCAATCAATCCGATCAAAGTCCCCTGCAACATAAAAATTCGTTTGATGCTTCCGGAAGTAGCCCCCATAGACATCAACACAGCGATATCCTTGGTTTTCTGCATAACCAGCATAACCAAGGTAGTGATAATACTGAACGATCCGACCATGACGATCATTGCCAGAATGATGAACATGGCGGTCTTTTCAAGCTTAAGAGCAGCAAAGAGATTGGCATTCATTTCCTGCCAGTTCCTGATTTGCACCGGGTATCCGGCAAGCTCTTTATCCAGAACTTCACCTATCTTATCAACTGCATATACGTCCGCGAGACGAATTTCAAGACCGGATACAAAATCCCGCTTGAAGCCGAGCAGTTTCTGAGCTGCCGTATTGCTTATGTAAGCCAGTGAGGAATCATATTCGTACATACCGGTACGAAAAATTCCACCAACCTTAAACACCCGGACTTTCGGGGTAAATCCGGCAGCAGTGCGGGTACCAGACGGGGAAAGCAGATTGACAGTATCTCCGACCACAAGACCAAGACGCTTAGCAAGCTGATTTCCTATAACTATTTCAGGCAGTTTACTCTCTTTTGCAAGACAGTCAACATTACCTGAAACCATGTCTCCAGGCAGACTGAGTACACCTTTTGCGGTATCAGCATCTACCCCTCTCAAGACAACGCCTTTCACTCCGCCGCCACTGGAAAGCATGACCTCAGAATAGATAAAGGGCGTTACACCGGTAACGCCCGAAATCTTCTCTATTCTATCGGTCATGTGGTGGTAGTTTTCAAGCGTGCCATCATAAGCGGTCACGATGACGTGGGCATTAACTCCGAGAATCTTATCCCGCAGGTCGGTTGAAAAACCGTTCATGACCCCTATCACCACAATCAGGGCTGCTACGCCCAAAGCAACGCCGCACACGGCAAAGAGAGATATAACTGAGATGAAATTATTCTTTCTCAGATTAAAGAGATATCTCAGTGCGACGAAGAGTTCAAACTTCATGAGCCACCATTGCCGGAAGCACCTTCGGTTCTTAGAAGCGGAAACAGGATAACTTCCCTGATGGAAGGACTGTCGGTCAAAAGCATGACCAGACGGTCAATACCGATACCTAATCCTGCTGCCGGAGGCATACCGTATTCAAGGGCGCGGACATAGTCCTCGTCCATATTGTGCGCCTCGTCATCACCGGCATCCTTTTCCTCAACCTGCTCCATAAACCTGCAACGCTGGTCAACGGGATCGTTAAGCTCGGAAAAGGCGTTAGCCAGTTCACGACCAAAAACAAACAGTTCGAAACGGTCGGTAATATCGGGATTCTCTTCATTTCTTCTGGAAAGGGGAGAAATGTCAGTCGGATAATGATAAATAAAGTGAGGCTGAATCAGCTTGGGCTCAACCAGCGCGTCAAAAAGCTTGGCCTGAAGCTTGCCGAGTTTTTCACCCTCAACAGCTTTTTCGCCCAGTTTCTTAACCAACTCCTTACACTTATCGTAGTCATTGTATACTTCAGGAGAAACACCACCGATTGTTTCAAGGGATTCGTGGAAAGCTACGCGATGCCACGCCCCCGGAGTCAGATCGATCTTTTCTTCCTGATACTCAATGACAGTATCACCGTTTACCTCCTTACAGACGGTCGAAACCATCTCTTCAGACAGGTCCATCAGGTCTTCAAAATCGGCATAAGCCCAGTAGAATTCAAGCATAGTGAATTCGGGGTTATGCCGCACGGAGATACCTTCGTTACGGAAGTTACGGTTGATTTCGTAAACCTTCTCAAATCCACCGACCAGCAAACGCTTGAGGTAAAGCTCCGGCGCGATGCGCATGTAGAGTTCCATATCAAGAGCATTGTGATGGGTTGTAAAAGGTCTTGCCGCCGCGCCGCCGGCAATGGGATGCAGCATGGGAGTTTCCACTTCCATGAAGCCCTTGGCATCCAGAAAATTGCGAATAGCCCTTACAATGAGGGTACGCTTCTGGAAAATCTCGCGCGCACGGGGGGTTACAATAAGGTCGACATAACGCTGGCGGTACCTGGTCTCCACATCCTTGAGCCCGTGATACTTCTCAGGAAGCGGACGCATGGATTTGGTAATCAGGTCTACCTTTTCAGCTTTGACGGTCAGTTCATCAGTTTTGGTCCTGAAGAGTGTGCCTTCAACGCCGACAATGTCGCCGATATCGAATTTCTTAAAAATTTTGTACAGGTCGGCACCGAGGTCATCCCTCGCTGCGTACACCTGAATCCTGCCTGTCGGATCCTGAAGATGAAAGAATGCGACCTTACCAAAGGATCTGTGAGTGATAACTCTGCCGGCAAGCTTGAATTTCTTGCCCAGAGCTTCCAGCTCCTCTCCTCCGAGTTCGTCATAATTGCCCCAGATATCTGAGACTTCTGTATCTTTATTGAAGTCGTTGGGATAAAGCTGAATGCCTTCGTCGAGAAGGGCACAGGCCTTTTCCACACGATTCTTCAGAACCTGATTGAGTTCGTTCTGAGCTTGCAGAGCCTCAAGCATGGGCATAAATGACTGCACATGCTCTGATTTGGTTGCCAGCTTGATTTGCTTTTTCTTCTTGCCGCTCAAGTTATTAATTCTCCGTAACCGAATAAAGTCTAGATAAATACAAGATCCGTTGATTGCCTAAGCTAATTACCCTTTGTCGTCAAGAAAGTACATCTTTTATAGTTCACTTTCGCGCACAAATATTTTTTTAAAAAAGTATTTGACAACCGAGCATCAAATCCGTAAAACCCATCTTCGTTGCAGGGGGAAACTCCTCAACACCAATTATTCCTCGGTGGCTCAATCGGCAGAGCGGGTGACTGTTAATCACTAGGTTGGGGGTTCAAGTCCCTCCCGGGGAGCCAGATAGCTCAAAGGCTACTTTCATTTGAAAGTAGCCTTTTTCTTTTATTTCAAGCATCTGCCTTAACCTTCAACACAAACAAAACCCTATTAAAATCTCTCCCCTACATTAAATATATATAGCCTGAAAAAGCCCGGCCAAGAAAACCTGTTTCACTTTCCGCAAAAAACAGCTGCGCTGTTTCGAAGAAAAGCACCCCCCACCAACCGAACTCAAACGATTAATAGAAAGTCTAAAGAAAATTTAAATTAAATTGAAGATAACATTTGACATACCCGAAACATATCCGTAGAACCTGTCTTCGTTGCAGGGGGAAACTCCTCAACACCAACTATTCCTCGGTGGCTCAATCGGCAGAGCGGGTGACTGTTAATCACTAGGTTGGGGGTTCAAGTCCCTCCCGGGGAGCCAGATAGCTCAAAGGCTGCTTTCATTTGAAAGCAGCCTTTTTTTATTTGCTATCTTAGAATCAGAACCACATGATATTTTTGCAATTCTTTTCTCTCAAAAAAGAACATGCATACTTCAACAGGACCAACTTTCTACTGAAAAAACTCGCACCCAAAAACATTCCACGGTCACTTCACATAAACTCAAAAAAAATGAATTAATTTAAAGATAATGTTTGACAATTTTAAACCAAATCCGTAAAACCAATCTTCGTTGCAGGGGGAAACTCTTCAACACCAACTATTCCTCGGTGGCTCAATCGGCAGAGCGGGTGACTGTTAATCACTAGGTTGGGGGTTCAAGTCCCTCCCGGGGAGCCAGATAGCTCAAAGGCTGCTTTCATTTGAAAGCAGCCTTTTTCTTTATCTACACTTTTCTTTGCGCTTCCCATATCTACGGGCTATAATAGAGTCATGCAAAGAATCTACACCCCACTCCCCTGCTCTTTTCTGAAATCAACACCTCCCGGCCCTGGGTCAGGCTGTGAAGTTGAAGATGAAAACGAGCTACATGAATCTGAAAAAAAATCTATCACCTGCCGGGAGTGCGGATTCGAGATTACAAACAATTCATTTTCAACAAAAATCAATAACAGCCACGAGCACGCTTTTTTCAACCCTCACGGATACGTCTTTCAGCTCAGGTGCTTTTCAGCCGCCACAGGCTGCATTACAGCTGGCAACTCTTCCAGTGAATTCACTTGGTTTGCAGGATGTACATGGAAGATAGCCATGTGCTCACGCTGCATGACTCACCTCGGCTGGCGATTCCAATCAGACTCAAATTCTTTTTACGGACTGATCAAAGATAAAATCAAAGGATAAAAAAAGCTCCCGACACCATGCGGTATCGGGAGCTTTTGACTGCTATAAGCTGTTAAGACTACTTGTAGTAAAGCTTAACTTCATTGGTTTTAGGCATGGTCTGTCCGGGAGTGGGCTGTCCGGAAACAAGGACAAAACCTTCGCCCTGAGCAAATTCATCATTTGCTTCAAGAAACTCCACAAGGCGATCTCTGTGATTAGTGAGCTTGGATTCGGTCACAATGGGAGTTATACCCCAGAAAAAGTTAAGGTACGCAGGAACACTTTTATCCGGAGTCAGGCAGTAAACAGGCTGCTCCGGTCTACGACTGCACACGAGCCTTGCAGAGGAACCACTTGAAGAGTGGCAAATAATTGCCGGGCTATCAATATTCTTTGCCAGCAGACATGCGGAGTAGCTCAAATATTTTACAGGATTCGGAACAGCCTCTTCCGCAGGCTTGAAAGGTCCCTTAGCACGCAAAAGATAATAAGGTTCAGTTCCTTCCGCAATTTCCTTGATATAACCAACAGCTTCCACGGGATACGCGCCGATGGCGGTTTCCTCTGAAAGCATACAGCAATCAGCACCATCCATAATTGCGTTAGCAACGTCATTCGCTTCCGCACGGGTGGGGATGGGGTTTTTGACCATGGAAAGCATCATCTGAGTTGCAACGATGACCGGCTTCTGGGCATGGCGGGCAGCGCGGATGAGCTTCTTCTGAATCACAGGAACAGTAGAAAGCTTGCACTCAAGACCCAGGTCACCACGAGCAACCATGATACCGCTGGCAACTTCCAGAATGGACTCAATATTCTCAACAGCATTCTGACGTTCGATCTTAGCGATGATAGGCAGCATGACACCATGCTGATTCATTGCCGCCAGCACATCTTCAACGTCTTGCGCGGTCTGCACAAACGACATGGCAATGGAATCAACACCGATTTCAATGCATCCTGCCAGATCAACTTTATCCTTTTCAGTAAAAGCGGGGAGCGCAATGTGCTTGCCGGGAAATGTGATACCCTTTTTGGAGGCAAGAAGTCCGGCATTCTGAGCCTGAAGTTTGTAAAGTTTATCCTTTTCAATAGTTTCGGTAACGAAAAACTGAAGCATGCCATCGCTGAGAGAAACTTCCATACCATCTTCAAGCCCCTGCAACAATTCCGGCTGATCAAGAGGAATAAAGGGAAGATCTTTGGCCTTATCAGCTACTTCCGGAAGCCCAAGATAAACATAAGCACGGGACTCAATATCGTGGGGAGCATCTTCAATAACACCGACCCTGATCTTAGGTCCGCACAGGTCGCCCATGATGGTCAGAGGAGTGGAAAGGTCATTCTCAACCTGACGAATCATAGCAATGACGGGCTTAAAACTCTCTGCGTCAGAGTGTGAAAAGTTCAGGCGAAGAATTCTGACACCGTTCTGGACCATCTTGGTAATGGTTTCCACATTGCTTGAGCCGGGGCCGAGAGTGGCAACAACTTTGGTTCTCATGATCTTGTCCTCAATATTTTATTTGGGTAAAAATTTTACTGTCCCCAATTGATTGGTAAAATACGAATCCACCGCTACTCAATGTTCACTTTCGAAAATATTTCTAACATAATTTTCGGAAATGTACAAAATTTTAATTTCAACTCCGTCTAATTTACTTCTAATGTTTTTTTTATTTTACATGACACCTTTCCGAGTTTATACCGAATAACTCTAAATGAAAATAAATTTTAACTAACGGAGATTTGAATGTTTAAAAACATGCTGAAATTAGCTTTGATTATTGCCATGGCCGCTCTTGTAGCTGGATGTCAGCAGCAGGCTTCTTCTGGTGCCAAGGTCGGATTCGTTGATACCAACAAGGTTTTCAAAGAATGCAAAGCCGGAACTGAAGGCATGGAATACCTCAAAAAATCAAGCGAAGAATTTCAGGCAAAATTCACTGAAATGCAGAAAACCCTCGCCGGAAACCAGACCGAAGAAAACACCCGCAAGTTTCAGGAAGCCCTCGGCGAATACCAGAACAAAATGGGAGCAGAACAGAATCGCATAGTAGAAGCTCTCCAGAGCGGCTTCAGCAAAGCGGTTGACGATTACCGTCAGGCCAACGGCTACTCCGCTATCCTGTCCACCGAATCCGCCATCAGCTACGACCAGTCTGCTGATATCAGCGACAAAATCATCGAAGCAATGAACAAAATGGCCATTAAAATCAAGCCCGAATAATCACGGCCTGATTGCATTAGATCTTAAAAATCCTCCCGAAGCTCAGGTTTCGGGAGGATTTTTTGTTACAATCTGACTTTTTTTACGTTATTCTCATAACCTTTTCCTTGATTTTTCCCACCGCACAGGAGATTATCAAATCATATTTTCTCTCTTAATTTCAACAAGCTAGTGAATGGTCTAATATGGATATAGCATTATTTGGAAATCTCTTCGGCGGGCTTGGTCTTTTTTTGATCGGCATGCGGCTTATGACCACAGGTCTGAAGCAGGCTGCCGGAAAATCACTGAAAAAAATTCTCGGAGAATGGACTAAAAGTCCGGGCCGCGGCCTTTTTTCCGGATTCCTGATTACTGCGCTGGTGCAATCCTCAAGCGCGGTGACTGTTGCAGTCATCGGCTTTGTAAATGCCGGACTGATCACGCTTTCGCAATCCATCGGCGTTATCTACGGCAGTAATATCGGAACCACCGTTACCGGCTGGATTGTTGCTGCTGTTGGGTTCAGCGTTAACCTGAAGGCTTTTGCCCTGCCGGTCATCGCTCTTGGAGCACTGCTGCGCTTAAGCGGGCAAACTTCACGACGCGCATTTTTCGGAGATGCCTTTGCGGGGTTCGGCCTTTTCCTCATGGGTATCTCCACCTTGCAGATGGCTTTCAAAGGCATTGAATCGTCCATTGACCTTTCCTCAGTCGCCACCATGGGCACGCTGTCCATTCCCATTTTCATCGGTATCGGCCTGATGCTGACCCTGCTCATGCAAAGCTCCAGTGCGGCCATGGCCCTTGTACTCACTGCAACTGTCAGCGGGCTGATGGACCTCAATCAAGGTGCTGCTGCGGTTATCGGCACTAATATCGGCACAACTTCCACAGCCGCTCTCTCAGTTATCGGTGCGACCATTAATGCCAAAAAAGTTGCCACCGGACACATCATCTTTAATATTATCACAGCCCTTGCGGCCCTGATAATGCTCCCGGTACTCATAAAATCCATTCTTTTCTGCATGGATCTACTTCATCTGACCCATGAACCGGCCGTTGTTCTGGCCCTGTTTCACACCGCATTCAACTTTATGGGAGTGCTGATACTCTGGCCCTTCACCGGAAAGCTTGTTTCCTTTATTGAGAAAAGATTCGCATCACTTGGCGATGAACGGGGTCGCCCCAAATATCTGGACAACAATGTCATCGGCACTCCTACCCTCGCCCTTGACGCCCTGAATCTTGAAATGGAACGAATAGGGCAACTCACACGGAGAATAGTTCGGAAAGGGCTGAACTCAAACTTCAGCTACGGGGCACTTCCGGCGGACAAAGAAGCGCAGGACAGCCTCATCGAGGCAGCACGTTCCTTTTGCGCCAGACTGCAATCACGCCCGCTGACCGAACAGCAAGGCCAGCAGGTAGCAACAGCCCTGCGCGTACTGCAATATTTCCGCACTGCCGGAGCTCTTTGTGCGTCTTTAGAAACAAAGGGAATCAAGCCGGCTCTTGAACTTCTCGGCCCGGACTCTGACATGGTTACCGTCTTCCAAAACTCCTGCATCGGTGTCTTGAATGTTGCAGAAAATCCATGTTCCGAGGAATTCTGTAAAATCGACAACATGATACATGACATGTTATCAGCTTATCACGACCTGAAAGCCAAGTTGCTTTCCGCAGGAGGGACTGGAAATATCCCGGTACCCGAAATGGTCGAACAACTTGAGCTTTTCTCAAAAATCAGGCGCATAGCCCGGCAGGCAGCCAAAGGCGCAGTCTATCTGGCGGCCATGAGACCGGAATCCGGTATCTGCTGTCCGACCAATACCGTTAAATTTGCCTGGAACCGTCACTGGTAACCAATCTGGAGCCGCAATGAATAAATATAAAATTCCCGCACTCATCTTTGGAGTTGTCTTCGTTGTTTCCGCAGCAGCCTTGTTTTTCTATGTGAAAAAAGACCTGGGTGAAATAACCGGAACTGAAGTGGACGCCCCGGCATGGGTAACCAAAAACGGCTCCAGCGGGAAAATGCCCATATCCGGTAAAGTTGCCAGATCTGGAAATTCAATTAAACCCGAATCAGAGAAACAGGCTGAAACTGAGATAAAAACAAACAATAATAAAATTGCGACCACCGAAACAACCGAACAACCTTCCAACAAAACGGTGCAAACCCCGGTTGCAAAAGCTGTAGACAAAATCAAGGAAACCATCATCACCGAGGTATTCCTTGATAATCTCGCGCAATACATTGCAGACAGCTATCACCCGGCAGGCACGCTCCCCTACAGGGCCAAACAAGATTTCAGTTCCGCTTCGTTCAAGGGAATCAACATGCACTTCGGCCTGAATCTGCGCGGACTCATGCCGGAGGCGGAAAATATTGTCACAGCACGCAAATCCATCTGGTCATACCTGCTCACCACCGGAAATCTGGATGCCCTGTCAAAATCAGACACCGGACCGCTGCTTGACCTCATTGAAGAAAAAGGAATTTTTGCTGAAAGGAAATTTACGGAAGGCGACAGCTTCTCCACCCGCGAACTGACTAAAACGCAGCGGGCGGAAATGTTTCGTTCAAGCAGCATTCCTCTTAAACATGTTGCAGCCGTGCTGAAAGCCGTGGCAGACAACCCGGACCTCATGCAGGCTCTGGACAGTTATATCAAAGCGGAAAAACGTGTTGACTCCGCTAATGGAATTTTCCAACTCGATTTGGATAATTCCCGCAATTCCAAATCAGAATCAACACGAAACAAAGCCGCCCACTCCGGTAAAATCTTAAAAGACGCTATCACAATCAGGGAAAAGATTAAGACCGGCATAACTCAAAAGATCAAATCATACTGTGCCGGGGCTTGCGATAAGCCGGACGATTCTTTTTATATCGCTCAATGGGTATTCAGAAGGGTTCATAATGATGAAAAAAAACTGAAAGCTGTTGCTGCCGGAAGTGAAGTCCTCAGCAGCATAGCCGCCAGAATGATTGAGCGGGCCGAAGCTATCGAAAAATCAATGTAGACTGTAGAAAAGTCCAAACATTAACATTTAATAGGAATTTTTATAATAATTTTCATTCCCTTACCGGGACTGGTCTCAATCTCAAAAGTTCCACCGTGCTTCTGGGTAATGATAAAATAGGACACAAATAGTCCGAGTCCGGTCCCTTCCCCCGCAGCCTTGGTGGTAAAAAAAGGCTCCAAGGCTTTTTTACGGGTTTCCGCATCCATCCCGGGACCGTTGTCTTCAATTTCCAGACGGGCAAATTTACCCTCAGGCTTTAAACGAACAGCAATACGGGCGACACTGTCTTCCTTTCTTTCCGGGTCAGAGAGGATTGCCTGCACTGAGTTCTTAAGCAAATTAATCAGAACCTGCTCAATTTCTGACGGAGAACATTCCAAACAGGAAATGGAATCATCCAATTCCCGTATAATTTCCAATCCACCGCCCCCAGACTTACTGTAGAAGTCGTAGCCGCTAAAAGACAACTCAATGGAAGTTTCAACTATTTTCTTTATATCGGAACAGACCCTCTCGCCGCCGGACTGACGACTGAACTGGAGCATATTGGAAACAATGCGGGCGGAGCGTTCACCCATTTCCCGCACAGATTCGAGCTTATGCAGAATCCCCCGCCTCTCACAATATTCATGAATTGCTTTAAAAGGAATTTCTAATTCATCAGCTACGGCATGATTCTTAGGTAAGTGCCCAGAAATCCTGCGCTGGATATTTTGGACCCCCTGAAGGATACCACCCAAAGGGTTGTTGATTTCATGAGCCATACCAGCGGCAAGCCCGCCCACCGTCATCATTTTCTCGGTCTGAACCATGACTTCTTCCATACGGGTTCTGGCGGTAATGTCGTCAATCCTGATGACTGCACCGGACTCTTCTCCCTTAAACGGAAATACAACTATTTCATAAAAAACATTGTAACCGTCACGGTCCATGTGGAAAATTTCAGTCCCACCTTCGGTCTCCCCCCGGATAGTTGCCGAAATAAGGTGTTCAAAGCGGCGCAACTCCGGCATCATTTCATAAACAAAATTTCCTTCCGCATCCTCGGCAGCCCGTCCGGTTTCCTTGTGGGCATAATCATTCCAAAGCACAACATTTGAATCTTCATCAACCCCCACAAGCACAGAATGCATGGAATCAATAACATTACCGAGATAATTGCGAGTACGCTGCAACGCCCGTTGATCGGCAAGCCTGCGCCGCACATCACGGGCAACCATGACAATATAAAGCCTGCCGCCCACAAAGTGTACCCTGAGAGTCATTTCCACTGGAATACTGGAACCGCCTTGACCAAGCAAATCGGTCATGGAAACGTCTTCTTTATCCCACGAAGAATAAACATCATCATCGATCAACACTTCATGCAGCAAAAAACAGGTTTCTTCAGGAAAAACAAGTTCCGGCGGGCTATCTAGCAACTCATCCCTGCTATAATTCGTCTTGTTCAAAGCGGTCTTGTTTACATCGGCAAAACTCCATGAAAACGCATCAAGCACGAACAGGGCATCGTTGGCATTTTCCACCAAAGCCCTGAAACGCTCCAGCTCATTAATCCTTTCGCGCAATTCAGGATAATAGCTCTTGCGCATGGAATTTTCGCCCAGTCCGATAAGTTTGTTGCGGACATTATCATTGGGCTTTGACTTAGAGCGCCGCTTCATAAATTTTCTCTACATCTTCCTGACTGAGTTCTACCGGGTTGGTAACCATGCATGCATCTTTGAGAGCCATTTCAGCCAGTTTTGGAATTTCATCGCGAATAAGCCCCAGATCTCCCAGTGACTGGTTTATTCCCGCAGCTCTGCTCAAGTTCAGAACAGCCTGCACCAGCTCATCGCAAATCTGCCCGTCAGTTTTTTCTGCAATGGATACACCCATTTTTTCTGCAACACGGGAATACCGTGCAACTGCTGATGGATAATTTGCCCTGACAACATGAGGCAGCAAAATAGCATTACACTCACCATGCGGCAGATCCAGATGTCCGCCGAGACTGTGAGCCATGGCGTGCACAGCCCCGAGAATAGCGTTCGAAAAAGCAAGCCCGGCCTCCATACTGCCCAGCATGACCTGCCCACGTAATTCAAGATTCTTAGGATCGTTGATCGCAGCGGGAAGGTTACCGGAAACCTGCTCAATAGCATCAAGGGCCAGTAAGTCGGTCAAAGCGGAATTGGCATTGGAAACATAGGCCTCTATGGCATGGGTCAAGGCATCCATACCTGTGGCAGCCGTCAACTGGGCATCCATGGTGGAGGTCAGTTCCGGATCAATCAAGGCTGCATCGGGAACCATGGCTTTACTGACAATGCTTATTTTCACATCCCGTACGGTATCGGTAATAATAGCGAACTGCGAAACATCAGCGGAACTTCCAGCTGTGGTGGGTATACAAATCAGGGGCGGACCGGGAACTTCAACCATATCCACGCCCTCAAAATTCAAAATATGGGAATTATTGGTGGTGACAATGCCGATTCCCTTGGCGCAATCCATTGGACTCCCACCGCCTACGGCAATGATGCAGTCGCATCTGTTTTCCAGATAAAATTCAGCTCCGCTCATGACTTCAACATCCCGCGGATTCTCCGAGACATCGCTGAAAATATAGGTCTCAATTCCGGCACCCTGCAAGCTCTGCTCTACTGCCTGCACCCAACTACACCCGACAATACCGGGATCGGTAACAATCAAGGCCCTGTTGACTCCGAAATTTTCGGCATACTGACCGGCAAGCTTTGATGAACCGACGCCGAAAACAAGCTCAGGAGCTACGAATTTTCTCATCTCCAAAACTTCTTTCACACTTTCCTCCATCGCTTGAAAACACAACTATCCCTAACAAAACAAACTTTTTTCAAACATATTCATAAGTAACATGCAAAGCCACGTCTCTGCAACTATAGAGTACAAAAGCATACACAGTAACAACCTAACTAACTATAAATAAAATCCGCCCCTACATATATGCAGAGACGGATCAGGGTTCAGTTCGTATAACCAAATCAATTTTTACATACGATGCTCTTCCTTTAATAAATCATTTACAGTCTTAACCGGAGAAAAAGTACTCAGGGGAACTTCCACAAATACAGTTATCCAGTCAGCCATGGAACCGTTCCATAATCCCGGAAGTTCCATTGCCTTAAGCTTGCGACCATCCTTGGACTTGGTAGAAATGAATCCGGTCTCAGGATCGGTAAAATTCTTCAATGCATACCATTCCCCGCGATGACTTCTCATTCCACAAACTAAATCAACAGGATTGAAGTGGGTTGCTTTCTTTACAATAGCCGCCTGTTCGGGATTACTCATATCCACCTGACTCTTTTCCACGATCTGCGCGGAAACAAATCCATCCGGCCCATTTACCCAGAAAGGACCACCGCCTGGCTCGCCTTCATTCTTAACCATTCCGCAAACACGTATCGGCTTAGACAACCGGACCCGCAACATGCTGACCTTATCCTCAAGACTCATTTGGCCGAAATTATCAGGCAGCTGCATGGAAAGATGGGAGACTGCAAAAATTGCCACCGCAGCGACTTCAAACTCACTGCAATTATGATTTTCCAACATGTTCAAACATTCAAAAATCTGATCCTGCAACCTGACCAGCAAACCGCCAAGCAGCTTCTTATATTCAAGGGTATCGCCCTTAACGCTGTCAGGAACAATGTTATCAATATTCTTCAGGTAAACAATGTCACCGCGCAGCTTGTGCAAATTATCCAGCAAGGCTCCGTGTCCGGCTGGCCTGAACAGTATCTTACCATCATCGGTTCGGAAAACATCATTATTCATGTCTACCGCAACAGTGTCGGTTCTTCTGTTCTGCCGGGAATATTCAATATCAAAACGGCAATCAGAATACTTACCGGCAACTTCATCAACATGTTCACGCACGGCCTGCTCATGCAGCGGGGAAACAGTAAAATGCAGCTTAACCTTACCCCGGCGATCCTTGATGTAAGCGGCAGCCTCAGCAATATGCTCTTCAAAAGGAGTGCGGTATCCGCCAGCATAATTGTGAAACGGGATCAATCCCTTAGGCATTGCCGCATAATTCAAGCCTTTTTCAGTAAGCAAATATTCAAGTATCAGGTTATAATCCTGAACAGCATATGCATCTTCAAGACTGTCACCGTTCTCATTCATGATATCCTGCAAATCTGAATAAAAAGGAAGCACCGGGAGAAGATCCATGAAAGTCCGGACCATTTCGCTATCCTTTTCGGAGAGATCTTCACCATTCAGCTTTGCCAGCAGGTGCTTGAACATACGGGTAGCAGCACCGGAGGCCGGGACAAACTTGGTAAAACGCCCTTCATCGGCAGCTTCTTCAAAACAATCGAGCAATTCTTCTTTTTCGGCAGGCTGAATACGATAAATACCGTCAGTCAATGTACAGGCCCGCTCAAGCTGAGTCGGCGCAAAACCTGTCTTAAACCGTTCAACCTGCTCAGCCAGTGCTGATGCGGAAATACCTTCATCAATAATATCAATTAAACCATTCTCAATTTCTCGAAGCTCATTTTCAGTAGTCATACGTACCTTCCCGTGCTTTAAATTGAAAAACAGCGTAAAATCAGCTAATTAACATCGTACACAAAATCACCCCAATGCATACTAGGCACTGATAGATACCTACCCCTTAACACAGATTTTCAGCTCTGTTTAGTGTCAAAATAAATATATTTGAAACTTTTTTGCTTTTCTTCAAAAACTCAAGACCTTACAGCAACACACTGATATAACTCTATATTTCACATCACTAAAACCTAAACAGTCAGAATAATGTAAAAAAGAAGTAAAAAATGAGACAGAATAAAAAAGGACAGGTGACGCAACTTTCACAAGTTGGATGCGGTGTACGAAGATAAGGTCGAAAAACTATCGGCTGCGTGTGCGGGTTTTGTGCGGGTAGTCGAGAAGGAAATCAACGGTTGGAGATTTGATCAATCCGGCTTGCGCCCCTTTCTTTGGTGTAGACCCAAAACCTCTTGAAAAAACATTGGAGTATAAACCCAAAAAAAGGCTCAACCTTTCGGTTGAGCCTTTCTGATGAAGCTGTGTGGTTGCGGGGGCAGGATTTGAACCTACGACCTTCGGGTTATGAGCCCGACGAGCTACCAAGCTGCTCCACCCCGCGTCACTGTGAGAGCATGTCTACATGCTCCGGTATCTGCTGTCAACTCCTTGGTGAGTTTATTTCAGATTATTACAAATATTATCAGGAGTTAAAGAAGTTTTGAACATCCTTGCCTGATACTCAATCAAAAGATCATGCGTTTAAAAAACGCTCCTGCCTTTTGCCCCAAGCATTTCCGTCATGACCAGAAATATCGGTGGTTGCGGGGGCAGGATTTGAACCTACGACCTTCGGGTTATGAGCCCGACGAGCTACCAAGCTGCTCCACCCCGCGTCACTGAGAGGAGTAGAACTACAGGTACACCCTATGGATGTCAACGTAAAAAACAAAAATAAAACTAACAACAAAAGATATTTCAACAATAACGCTGGTTTGTATGCTTTTTTTATTAAAAGTATTTTACAAGTTCACGGCGCAACCCATCAAGTAATTGAGTTTCCACATTCCATGAATGCCAGTAAAGCGAAACCGGGACTCTACCCTGCGGCAAAATTTCGACCAACCTGCCTGAATCCAGCTCTTGCTGAACCTGAAACTCCGGTACCATTCCGTAAGCCAGCCCCCGGCAAACCACATCTACAAAAGATTCAGAAGACGGAACATAAAATATAGGATGCGTTACCGATTGACCGGGAAACACCTTTTCCAGCATCTGGGATTGTGTTTCATCCTTGCGATTGAAAACTGCTGCCGGAGCCTCGGCCACGGTTTCTCGGTCAAACCCATCACTGAACCAACGTTGGTAAAAATCGGGAGAACTCAGGCAAAGATAATCAAACGTGGCTAAAAAATCACTTCGACAACCTTTTACAGGCTTAGCCACTGTGCCGATGCAACCGACAACCTCTCCTCGACGAAGCATTTCATGGGTCCTGTTCTCATCATCCACGTAAAGATCAAGCAGCACATTGTGCTCTTTCAAAAAGCTATCAAGGGCATCCAGAAACCATGTGGCAAGACTATCCGCATTTACTCCCACAGGCAGAGTCACGAATTCCCCGGACGGATTCAGCCGCATGGAATCACTTAATTCCTTCTCCATGAGCCGTATGGTACGCAAATGTTTGATCAACTTGCGCCCGTCTTCAGTGGGTTCAGGGGGCGTGGAACGAACCACCAGCACACGGCCCAGTTGTTCTTCAAAATTTCGTATGCGCTGCGAAACAGCTGATTGGGAAATATTCAGTTTCAAGGCAGCCTTATCAAAACCGCCCTCTTCGATTACCGCTGCCAGTGCTTCCAGGTAAATGTTATCAAGCATGAATTCATTATAAGTTAAACTTATTAGAAATGAAAATGTTTAATTTTACTAATTAACATCATCGCTTTATGTTCCTGAAAAACACAACGGAGCAAACAATGTCATCAATTATTCCATATATGCAGGGATTCGGAACCGGGGCCGGGCTTATCATCGCCATCGGCGCACAGAACGCCTTTGTGCTGACCCAAAGCATCAGAAAAAACCATCACATGACCATTTGTCTGGTCTGCGCCATTTGTGATGCTCTTTTAATTTCACTGGGAGTACTGGGAACAGGCCAGCTTATTGCTTCCAATCCCATGCTGCTCAAACCGGCGGCTTGGGGCGGCGCGGCTTTTCTAACATGGTACGGATTCGGTTCTTTTCGCTCGGCCATTAAGGGAGGACAGCTTGAAGCTGAGAAGGCAGCAACGACGGGCTTAAAGTCCGTAATCCTGCTAACCCTGACCATCACCCTGCTCAACCCGCACGTATATCTGGATACGGTGGTCATGCTCGGGTCCATCAGCGGGCAGTATGACGGTATCGACCGCTATATGTTCGGATTCGGAGCCATGTCCGCATCTTTTGCATGGTTTTATACCCTCGGGTTCGGAGGAAGAGCCTTGGCACCATTATTTAAGAAGCCTGTAACATGGCGAGTGCTGGACAGCGCGGTCTGCCTGACCATGTGGGTAATTGCATACCATCTGGCAGAAAAGGCCATGAGTGTTTGATGCACACAACAAAGGCCCGCTCAATAAGAACAGGCCTTTAAAATTTAACACTCCGCCCTGCTAAGCTATAGGTGAAGCCCTAATGAAAGGTTTTGAAAAGGGGAGTCCAGAGGGGAAAACTTTTGTAAAAGTTTTTCCCCTCTGGCCGCCGGAGGCTATAAAAATTCCCGAACCTCATCACCGGACTTGGTTGCCAATGCCTTTTCAGCAAGAGCACGACAATCGTCCATGGACACGGCGCGGATGGCTTCCTTCACTTCGGGGATAGAAGGTCCGCTCATGCTCAGTTCATCGAGTCCGAGTCCGAGCAGCAGTGCTGAAGCCTTGGGATTCCCGGCCAGCTCACCGCACATGCCCACTTCAATTCCTGTAGCCTTGGCAGCATCACAGGTCATCTTGACCATACGTAACACCGCAGGATTAAGGCTGTCGCAGATTTTAGCAACCGACTTGTTACCGCGATCCGCAGCCATGACATACTGGGTCAGATCATTAGTACCGATGCTGAAAAAATCGCAAATTGCGCCAAGTTTCTCAGCCTCGGCAACAGCTGACGGAACTTCAATCATGATCCCGGTCTTGATCTTTTCAGCGATCTTTACACCTTCAGAAACAAGCCCTTCACGGACCTCAGCCTGAAAATCAAGCACACCCTGAAGTTCTTCCACCCCGGAAATCATGGGGAACATAATCCAGATATTTTCCTCGCTGGCAGCACGCAACAAAGCGCGCAGCTGGGTGCGGAAAAGTTCAGGCCGGGCCATGCAGAAACGCACACCGCGTTCACCGAGGAACGGGTTCTCTTCTACGGGAGTATCAAGATATTTAACCGGCTTGTCGCCACCGATATCAAGAGTGCGGATGATAACCGGATTGCCGTTCATGGTCTTGGCAGCTTCCACGTAAGCTTCAAACTGCTCCTGCTCGTCCGGTTCCTGCTCACGATCCTGAAAAAGGAATTCAGTGCGAAACAACCCTACGCCCTCTGCGCCGTATTCCAGCACGCGAGGAGCATCAGCCGGAGTACCGATATTACCCATGACCATGATTTCAGTGCCATCAAAGGTCTTAGCCGGTGCAGCACCTTTGGCCTTGGCCTCTTCTCGCTCAGCCAGCCACTTATCACGCTTGGCGGATATCTCATCAAGCTTGGCCTGATCCGCAGAAGTCCAGACCGTGCCTTCAAAGCCGTCCAATGCAATCATCTGACTATCTGAAATCTGCTGGAAACATTCACCCGTGCCGATAACAGCAGGAATACCCATGGAGCGGGACAGGATAGAGGCATGGGAAGTTGCCCCGCCGATCTCGGTAACAATGCCGAGAACCTTTTCCGGGTCCATTCCGGCAACATCGGAAGGTGTAAGATCATGGGCCACGATGATGGATTCGCGCTCAAGCCTGATGGCCTGCTCACCTTCTCCGGTCAGCACTCGCAACACTCGCCCACCGCAATCCATAACATCTGCGGCACGAGCCTGCATATATGCGTCATCAAGCTCACGGTAATCAGCAGCCATTTTATCCATGACCTGAAACCACGCAAACTCGGCATTAATCTTTTCATCAGAAATTAGAGAAGCAGCCTTGTCGCGCATATCCTTATCACCAAGGATCAAACCGTGGACTTCAAAAATTGCGGCATTAGCTTTACCTGCGGTTTTCTCGGTCTCACGCTGCAAAGCCTGAATATCAGCAAGCGCAGTGGTTATTGCCTGATCAAGACGGGCAGTTTCAGCAGCACTGTCAGATACCTCAGTCCGCTCTACTTCCGGCAGGGTCGCCAGATGGGCATAAACCGGGCCAACTGCATAACCCGTAGATGCTGGAGCACCATGCACAAAACCTTCACCGCCGATTTTGCAAGGTTCGGTTTCCATGACCACTTCAGCCACATCTTCATCGCGTTCACCGAAATTATCGGCATGCAACGCTTTCAGACCATCAATTGCCTGCTGTGCGTCAGGACCGATAGCAGTGACGGTAATAGTTTCACCATTTTTAACCGCCAGCAGTGCCACTTGGTTGATGCTCTTACCGGACGCGGTCTTGTCGCCCTTGCGAATCTGAATAGATGATTGAAATTTTCCGGCCTCGGCAACAAGATTTGCAGCCGGGCGGGCATGAAGCCCCATCTTATTGATCACCAGCAGGTCGATGCTCAGCTCTTGGCCTTCCTGAACTTCTTCTTGCGCAGCTGCAACAGGTTGTACGGTCTCCCCGGTAATGGGAGCCAACTGTTCGATCTTCACATTCAAGGCCGCACCGGCCTCGGCACTAACTTCTTTAAGAGAAGCCCCCACAGAAGCCTGCACCGCCGCTGCCATGGTCCCTTCCACGATAGGAGCGGAGCAAAGCAGTACCTTATCCTTGACCTCATCAGGCAGGAAATCGAGCGCGGTTTCAGCACTCATAAGCGCACTGCCA